>CAYJDN010000380.1:0-1837 GCA_964368925.1 uncultured Desulfovibrionaceae bacterium
ATACGCTCAATGCAAGTAATTTGTCTTATGCGCTTGCTCGACTGTTTAAAAGTGAACAAGTTCAAGGATATAGCGTAATAAATGGTCAAGAATCACGAAATGAATGGACAAGATTTGCCTTTGCTACGGCGCAAAATCGTTTTCAAGCTCCTTTGCATATTGTTGACTATTGGGCGCACTTTGCTGATGAACTCATAGCGCCAAATGAAGTGAACCCTTCGGCTTTAGAGGGCATGAAAAGATGGCAAGAGGGTAGAGGGACTTTTAAAATTGGTCTTGTGCTTTCAGGGCAGAACGCAAGAAGAGCTGTACCAGTTGGAGCAATGGCGCAAATCGTTACAGTGCTTGCAAGTCGCTTTGACAAAGCAGAATTTTATTTGCTTGGCACTGAAAAAGAAAGACTACTAGCTACGCAATTTATGCAAAAAGTGCCTGCGAAAATAGCGGCTTCGATTATTGATTTGATTGGCAAAACAAATATAGAACAATTATTTCAAGAAATTAAAGAATGTGACTTGATTCTTTCGCCTGATACTGGTGCTTTACATTGCGCAGCCTTTTATGGCGTGCCTAGTCTATCTTTCTTTTGTTCATCGGCTTATTGTTTTGAAACAGGCGCTTATGGGGAAGGGCATATATGCATTCAAGCTCACCCTAACACAGCAAATATTAATAAATCTTCATTATTAAGCGAACTTGCCACTTGCGCTCCATGTGCAGAAGCCAAACCATGCACTAAACCAATTTGCCACGATGTTTTTACAGCGCCTTCCTTGCTAGCACGTTTAGCAAATGCGAAAACTCAAAAAGAAATTGAACATTATAGCATACTTGAAAGTGGATTTGATACTATTGGTTTAAATTATAGCACGGTTGAGGGGCAGATTTTAGATAGAAATAAGGCTCGTATTTTGCGTAATTTACTTGCTGAATATCATAATCAACAAGTATTTATGCCACATTCTGTATTAGTAGAAAATCTTGCTTCACAAATTTATGATACTATTTCAATGCTCTATCCTAAAAATTCACTCTAGGAATATTTATGAATAAACCATTAAAAATATTAGTAATTTTGCCATGTTACGGTGGATCATTGCCTATTGGGCATTATTGTGCGCAGGCTTTGAGATCATTAGGTCATATTGTTGAAGTTTTCGACGCACCAAGTTTTCACTCTGCTTATGTGAGCTTGCGTGGATTAAAAGTAAGCACTGCAAAAAGTTCATTTTTATTGAATACTTTCACTAATTTACTCTCAGAAGCGGTTTACGCAAAAGCAGAACAATGTATGCCAGATTTAGTTTTTGCTATGGCTCAAGCGCCGCTTAGTCAAAGTATTCTAAAGCGTTTTGAACGGGATAAAATTCCAACGGCCATGTGGTTTGTAGAGGACTATACTTTATTTACGTATTGGCGAGCTTATGCGAATTTATATACCTATTTCTTTAGTATTCAAAAAGATCCATTTCTTAGCATATTACAAGAAGGCGGTCACAAAAATGCGCATTATTTACCGCTTGGGGCCTTACCTATTTTTCATAAAGAGATGCCATTATCGGAAATTGAAAGAGCGAAATATGGTGCAGATGTAGGTTTTTTAGGGGCTGGATATCCAAACAGGCGCTATCAATTTAAAAAATTACTCAATTATAATTTCAAAATTTGGGGCTCTGATTGGGAAGATGATTCAATTTTAGCACCTTTTGTGCAGAACAATGGCGCAAGAGTGAATAGTGAAGATTCGATAAAAATTTATAATGCAACGAAAATTAATCTCAATTTGCATTCAAGTGTTGATCAGGCAAAAAATCACATGGGCGATTTTGTTAATCCA
>CAYJDN010000381.1:0-1837 GCA_964368925.1 uncultured Desulfovibrionaceae bacterium
ATGGGTTTCCAAAGGGGTTGCAACTCCTTTGGCCGTCGGAGACAAAAAAAGAAAACTTCATAATAGAGCACTATCAATAAAACGCAGGCAAAAACAAAAAATACTTAAGCTCACTTTTTTTCAATATTAATAAAACTTTTGCATAAAAATTAGATTGACAAATAGTATTGAATGTTTAACTATTAACGAGAATTTATGACGAGGTTTACTATGCCAGATACATATAATAGAAAAGGTACTTTCAGTGAACAACAAGTGTTTGAAAAACCACAAGAAAGTTCGGAACAAGTACAAGAAGAAATTATGGAAGAAGAAAATTTAGGCGAAGGTGTTTTTAATATTCCTGAAGATCTTTCTAACAATCCTTTTGCGCCAGAAGATGAAGCGAGTAAAAAAGAAGACGAAAAAGACGAAGTGCAGGGTGATTCTGTTCCACTTTGCCCGCAATGTCTTATAATAAAGAGTGAAGTTGAAGATATCCGCATGCGTTCGCTTGCAGAAATGGATAATTTCAAAAAACGTATCCAGCGTGAAAAAGAGGAACATTTTCAATATGCTGCGGAAAATGTATTACAAGACATTATTCCTGCTATTGACAATCTAGACTTAGCTTTGCAGTATGCGAATAATGATGCGTGTAAGGACATTATTATTGGTATTCAAATGACACGTAAGCTTATGCTTGACAGTCTTAAAAATCATGGCTTAGTGCAGATTTCGGAAGTGAATGTTGCTTTTGATCCTGAAGTGCATGAAGCGATTGGTCAAGAAGCGAGTGAAGAGATTGAGAAGGGCAATGTGTTAAAGATCATGCAAAATGGCTATAAGCTTAAATCTCGCTTATTACGTTCTGCTAAGGTTATTGTTAGCGCTTAATTTTAATAATAGGATTTAATTTTGTCTAGCATTTGCATAAAAAACGAGCTTGTTGACGTTCAAAGCAATAGTTCTGATATTGCGATTTCTCTTGATAGGGTGGGAGTAACTAAGGTTAAAATTCCTCTTATTGTTAAAGATAAATCTCAAGGAATACAACACACTATTGCTGAAGTTGATATGGCTGTAGATCTTCCAGCGCAATTTAAAGGCACACATATGAGCCGCTTTTTGGAATCGTTGGAGGAGTGGCGTGCAAAGAATCCTGAGGGACTTGATTATTCAAGCTTGAAAATACTTTTGGAAGATATGCGCTCGAAATTGAATGCTTATTCTGCATATATTAAATTGACTTTTCCTTATTTTATTACTCGTAAAGCACCTGTATCAGAATCAAAAGCGCCTGTAGTTTACGATTGTGCATTCATTGGTGAGCATACAAGCGAGGGAAAAACACATTTTGAATTAGAAATAAAAGTGCCCGTCACTACTGTATGTCCTTGCTCAAAGGCCATAAGCAAAGGCGGCGCTCATGGACAAAGAACCAATATCACACTTAAAGTTTGTATGAAGAAATTCAATTGGATTGAAGACTTTATTGAGTTAGCAAATGCAAGCGGTTCTGCGCCCATCTATACACTAGTAAAAAGACAAGATGAAAAAGCGCTTACGGAAATGGCCTATGATAACCCCTCATTTGTGGAAGATGTAGCACGATCACTTGCACAAAAAATGAACCAACTACCCGATATTCTTTCCTATTCTATTCATGCTGAAAGTGAAGAATCAATCCACCCCCATAACGCATTTGCAATGCTTGCATCTCAGGAAAAAAAAGTATAGTATCACTTTGCGCTTGCATTTTATAGCGCATATAAAGGAAGACAAATGGAACAAAAAAAGAAACTCTATTCAACTATAGCAGCAAGTGAAAAGATTAAACCTATTATTGCTTTATTGC
>CAYJDN010000382.1:0-1809 GCA_964368925.1 uncultured Desulfovibrionaceae bacterium
TAGGTATGCTTGGAAGATATAGGTATGCTTGGAAGATAGCTGAAGTTACATTAGATTATGTTTCTAGCATTTTTTTATTGTGAAATTAACGCTTCTACTTCTGCTTGTCTAATAAGTTCATTACGGATATTTGAACCTATTTCAGCAAAAAGTAGCAAAATTGACAATAGTGCAAAAACAGACAAAATATTTATTTTGAAATTACTTTCTTTCTTTATTTCTTTTTCCATACTACATCTTTCACTTTTTTTCTAAAGAGTTTAATAAAGCCTTCAATCGGTGGGATTGGACAAAGGAAATTGCACCAAGGCCTTCTAAAGAAGATAGCAAAGACTAATACCATTGCTAATATCCAGAATTGGAAAATTGTGCCATTTAGATTGAAGAGTGTACCAAAAATTTCATAGGACGAAAGTCCTGGATTTTGAAAAAGCAAGGCAACAACAATAGCTGTAAACGCTAAAGCTCTTTGAGCCCATTTGATAGTTGAAGTGAGTTTAGGATTTGTTTTTGCTTGTTTTGCACCGCCCACTAAGCCCATGCATTCTTGAACAGCACCAAAGGGGCATATCCATAAGCAATAGGGATTTTTATTGTCGATAAGTAAAACAAGAAGTACGCCACCAAGCAACATGAAATAATAAAGATTTGTATGCCAATCGGGCCAAAAACCGAGTAAAAATTGATTAATAACTGAAATAGTTAAGGGATTTGTATACATAAAACCAAGCACAATCATGCCTGTGAGCATACTAAACCATCTTGCTTGCTTCGTGTATTTAAAGCTTTTTCTATGTCCTATAAAACCAACTGCATAAAGCAAAAGTAAGACAATTTCAGGAATACCAAATTGAACTTTGGGTGCTTCTTTTGGTGGAACACTAAAATCTAATTGATTGCTTGCAATACTTCTACTTGCTTCAAGGGCGGCTTGAGCCATAGCCCTAGAGGTTACAGTTGCGCCTGTAACTGCGTGAACATCATCGTCTATAGTAAAATTATCATTATAACTTTTACCAATTAATGTTTCTAAAAATTTGAAATCAGATACTTTTTTAAACCAACTTGGGGTTTCTTTTTGCTCAATAACAGAAATACCAGTTATTTCGCCCTCTAAATTAGTGGCAACAGCAAGCAACATTGGCCCGCCATAACCATTTGCTTCACCAATTGAAATATAGCTTAAAAAAGAGTCATCACTCTCGTCTTGATAGGCAGCACAAGTGACTTCGCTAAGTACAACAAAGCGTGTGGCTAGTGGTTCAGCTCGTTTAAGAGCTGGTTCAATAGAGCGTGAATTGATATTTGATGAGTTTTGTGAATAACCAATGAAAGCTGCTAGTATAATAATACATATTGCAACTATGGCTAATATAAAATCCCAATCTTTTGATTTTTTTTTGATTTGTATTTCTGTTAATTGTGACATTGCTTTTCTTTATTTATAAAATAGTATGAGGCCGAAAATCGACCTCATACAAAGGTTTATTATTTTAATCTTTTTTGAACAGAACGCATGGTAAGAACACCTATAATAACCATAGGAACTCCTAAAAACACCACGCTAAGCCATGCCGCACGTGGCACAAATTCTTGATATGAGGCGATAAATGTTTGAGCAAGGAACATAAAAATCAAAAGATTTATAATAATTCCAGCCCATTCATAGGCTTTAAATGAAATTGCTTTTGCCTTTGCCCATTGAACTAAGCACATAAGGCTTACACCCATAGCAAAACCAGTTACTACATATAAAAACCATATCCAACTTACTAAACGCATAGTATTTCTCCTTTTTCTCTATGAGCG
>CAYJDN010000383.1:0-1806 GCA_964368925.1 uncultured Desulfovibrionaceae bacterium
ATGTCCATCCCAGCATTTGTGCTGCATATTTTTTTCTACCCATAAATAGTATTCTTTTTTTATTCATTTATTCTCCTTAAAAGCTATAGACTAACCCCTAACTTCTCCCGCATCTTCTCCATCTCATCCAGCTGCCCCATATCCATCCACGAATCTTCACTAACCGGAAATATACCTACCTTTTCCCCAGCATTTTTATATTGTTCAATAATTTCGGGAAAACTGATGGCCTGATTATATATCATATCATCAACAACTCTATTTTCCACTATATATACACCTGTATTTGTTAAAAACGAAATATTAGGCTTCTCTTTCATGCTATCTATATTGCCCTTAGCATCAACTTCTACAACTCCATAAGGTATAGTAATATTTTTTAAAGAACAAATCATAGTAATTAAATTATTCTCTTCTTTATGAAAATTATATATTTGATGATAGTCGGCATTAATCAAAACATCACAATTTGATAAAATAAATGTTGTATTTAATTTGCCTTTTAGTAAGCTTAAGCCACCACCTGTGCCTAAGGGTTTTTCTTCATCAATATAGGTTAGGGCATAATCTTTTTCAATCTCATTAAAGTACGCTTTTATCATATTTTTTTTGTGATTGACAATTAGGTAAAAATCACTGCAATTATAATCTCGAAATTGACTAATAATATGCTCGGCTATCGGCATTTCACCTATGGGAATTAAGGGTTTAGGTAGTATTTTGGTATATGGGTATAACCTGGCACCAATTCCGCCGGCCATTATAATTATAGGTAGATTAAGAGTTTTATTATTTTTAATTACAGTGTCATCTTCAAAAATGATAGAGATAATTTCCTTGTTTTTATTTACTACAGGAATAGCTTCTATGCCTTTATTCAGAAACATTTGTTGGGCGGCAGCGATATCTTCTTCAAAAACATATTTAGGGTTAAAATTAGCTACATCTTTTACGGTGGCTTCTAAGCTTCCTTTAGATAGTATCCATCTTCTGATATCGCCGTCTGTAAGGCTGGCTTGCAAAATATTTGCCCTGGCAACAAATAAAACCTTTTTTTCAATAGCATCAAGCACTTTCAGTGCTTGGACTATAGAGGTGTTATCTTTGACAATCATATCTTTTATAATCATAATATTATCCTTATAGTCAAGAAGTATATAAGATACTTGCTTTTATTTTTATCGCTTATAAGAAAAATTTTTGCTGGAAATTATACATTATAAATATCAGTTTTGTATTGCGATAGATTGTTTTTTAAAAAAGCAATTGTTTCAGCAAGCCCTTCCCCTAAACTATACTGGGGACGCCAGTCGGTTAATTCTTTTATCTTACTATTTGCTCCCAATAATCTATTGACTTCGCTATTTATTGGCCTTAACCTTTGATCTTTGCAAATTATTTTTGCCCGTGGATTAATTTGCTTGACTAATTCATCGGCTAATTGGCCAATTGATATTTCTTGTTCAGTTGCTATATTTATTTCTTCACCAATAGTTTTGGTAGATTTAGCTATTTCGACAAACCCATTAACAGTATCTTTAACATAATTAAAATCTCTGGTTGGTGATAAGGACCCTAGTTCTATTTCTTCCTTACCAATTAGAAGTTGAGTAATTATAGTGGGGATAACAGCCCGCGCTGATTGCCTGGGTCCATAAGTATTAAACGGACGAACGATAGTAACCGGGGTACTAAAGCTGCGATAAAATGATTCGGCTAATCTATCTGCACCTATTTTAGTAGCAGCATAGGGTGATTGCCCCTGATAAGGATGTTGCTCATCTATCGGTACATACTGAGCTGTAC
>CAYJDN010000384.1:0-1806 GCA_964368925.1 uncultured Desulfovibrionaceae bacterium
AAAAGTTTTGCTTTTCTTTCCCCCAAAAAAAGCAATAAACTTATAAGCCTTGTTTTCATTTTATTTATTTTCTTGACTGTTTATGTTCATCATGTTATTTTTTTTATGTTATTTATGTTTAGTTATTTTTATTTTCATATTGCTTTTCATCTTTGTGTTTTTTCTTTATTCTTTGCTAAGTGAGACTTTATGACTGAATTTCATAAATTTACTTCACAAATTGCTGATAAAATAGATTCAGTTGCTTATATTGCAGACATTGATAATTATGAGCTGCTCTATATGAATGCGACTTGTTTAGCATTGTATGGAAATCCTCCAATAAAGCAGTGGTATAAGAAGAAGTGCTATGAATTTTTGCAGGGCAAGAAGAGGCCATGCGAGTTTTGTTCGAATCAATTTCTTATTGGAACTAAGCCGTATCATTGGGATTATTTTAATCCGATTTTGAAAAGATATTTTAGAATTAAGGATCAGGTTATTTATCTTGATGGTAAGAAGTTGAGGTTAGAGCTGGCCAGTGATTTTACGGATTCGATTGCGACGATTAAGCAGTCTAATGCTATTAATGCTTGCATTGGTACTTTGCATACGAATGAAAGTCCTAGCACTTCGATTGAAAAATTATTGAAGATTATTGCAGATTTCTATGGTTCGAATAGGGCGAGTATTTTATTATTGAATAAAGACAAGAATAAATTGAGTTGTACTTATGAATGGCATGATCCATTGGTTTTGTCGCATAAACCTTATATGAATAATATTGATTTTGATCAATCTAGTTCTTGGGTTCAGAATATAATATCAAAAGACGCTACTTTCTATACTATCGACACTGATAATATGCATATTCCTGAAATCTGGCATGACATGTTTAGAAATTTCAAGATTAAATCCTTTCTTTTAGCGCCATTGAATGACAAAAATGGTGATCTTTCTGGTTTTATAGGCATCGAAAATCCTTATACAAATATAGAGCGTACTAATTTAATTTCTAGTGTGAACATGTTTGTTTCTGATTTTATTAATAAAAATGAATTGATTGAAAAATTGAATTATCTTTCGTATGTCGATACACTTACTGGAATAAAAAACCGTAATAGCTATAGGGATACTTTAGAAAGGTTTGAAAGCCAACCACCTGATATGCTTGGTATTATTCATATTGATATTAATGGTTTGAAAGAAATAAATGAGGCACGTGGTCATCTTGTAGGTGATGGCATTATTATAGCAGTTGCCAAGGAGATTAAGGAGCTTTTCCCTGATGATGCGTATAGATTAGGCGGTGACGAATTTATTGTATTTAAAGAAGATGTTGAGAGGGAAGAATTTGAGCGTGAAGCTAATATTTTGCGTGAAAGGCTAGCTCATTCTGAGGATTTTAAAATTTCAATAGGCGTTATTTGGAATAACACTTGTACTGATATTTCAACATCTTTAGAATATTCAGATGAATTGATGTATTTAGATAAGCAAAGTTATTATAATGCTGGAATAAAGAATCCAAAATATCATAAAATGCTCTTGAATACATTATTAAACGATATTAAGCAAAATAGATTTTATGTCTATTTACAGCCGCAAATTGATTTATCTACAAACAAAATTTCTAGCGCTGAGGCTTTAGTTAGGAAGATTGACGATTTTGGAAATGTAGAACCGCCTTTATCTTTCATTCCACTTTATGAAAAAGAAGAAATTATCCCTTATCTTGATTATTACGTTTTTGAAACAGTTTGTAAAATATTTGAATCATGGCAAAAAAGGAATATTGGTGATGGAATTAAAGTTGCGGTAAATATG
>CAYJDN010000385.1:0-1784 GCA_964368925.1 uncultured Desulfovibrionaceae bacterium
ACTACGAAGTCATGGATCAAGATATGCTCTATGAATTTGCCACCATCGACCTTGAAAAACTTCTTGAAACAGTGAAACAAATTGTGGGTGATTCTGCTATTGCCTCTGGACATGGCTTCACGCCAGAGGATAAAAAGTAGTACTATTTTAACATGCCAAATGTTTTAAAAACTTCTTTAATATGCTGAAGCTTATCCGCCGGACAAGGATATACACGACTATCTACCGACTTCCGATTATGTGCTTGCCTAAGCAAAGGTAAACCGCAAACTTCCTTAGCATGCGCTATCCAGCATGGCTTGCAGGCATAGCCGTACTTTTCTTTTATGTATGATTGAATTTCTTTATATGTTGCCATAGCTAGCCCTATATTAAAATACATACTTAAATAGTTAATGTTTTAAGAAAATTTTGCATTTCAAAACTATTACGAACACTGTCAAACTCTTTTTCCTGCAAAACGACTTCCATCAAATCAGTACGCCCAAGAATCTTACAGTTAGCTAAGTAATGTACAGTAGCGCCAGAATTCCCTCTCAAAGCTTCAATACACGCAAGATTTAAGTATGCTATAGAATCCTTTGGGTCTAAACTTACTGTTTTCAAAAAATTATCATATGCATCACTTAGGAACGCATTTCTTTCAAATTCACTGTTCGCAAATCGTGCTTGCTGCAAAAGAATAATACCCAAATTACATAAAGCTTGCGAGTGTTCTGGATTAATACGAAGAGTTTCTTTATATTTTTCACTTGCCATATTTAAAAAATATTTATCTTCAGAAGAGCTTTTACTTTCACTCGCTTGCTCAAAGAGCATAACTCCCCACATAAACCAAGCTTCTCCATTAGTAGGGTTCGTCTCGATAGCTTTAGAAAATTTTTGCTGAGCTTTATCTCTAAGAAAATTTTGTTCTATAACATTGTCTATAAAACTAGCTTGCCGTGCAAGGATATAGCCCCAATTACACCATGCGTTTGAATGGTGACCATCTATAGAAGTTGCCTTAGCATATTTTAATTCCGCTTCAGCTTTAAGATTTTCCCTTAAGGTAAAATCACTAGTTTCCTCAAACTCTGAAACAAGAAGATTGCCCCAGTTAAACCAAACATCAAACATATCAGGATTTAACCTAGAAGCTTCAGCATATTTTAATTTTGACTCATTTGTAAGCTTATTTTTTTCTTCTACATCTTCTGTAATTTTTACTTGTTCCGATAGGAGTATACCCCAGCTATACCAAATATATGCATCAGTTGGGCTTATACGGATAGCTTCAGTATACTTTTTTACAGCTTCATTTCTCAGGAGCTTCTTCTCTTCTATATCGTCAACAATTTTGGCTTTATTAAACAACAATACACCCCAATTAAACCAAGCGCCTGAATAATTAACATTAAGTTTTACTGCCATTTTATACTTTTCTTCAGCACTTACCCAAAGATAATTTTGTTGCATTAAATTCTGTTTTATACTGGCATGACGAGATAAAATAAGCCCCCAAAGAACTAAAATGCCTTCATCCTTATCTGAATCAGTCATGGTTTTAAATATTTCCTCAGCCTCAATCAATAAAAATTCATGAGAAATGCCATTATTTAATTTGTCAAAAAGATGTAAACATGCTCGTGCATAATAAAATGAAGAATTATTATTTTTTTCAATTTCAGATAAGGCCTTCCAAAAACTATATGCCTTCTCCCATTCTTCATTTTTGCTTGCTTGAACAGCTATTGCAAGCAATATATTTTTTCCTTGATTTGAAATATCATTAATTTGCTCGT
>CAYJDN010000386.1:0-1778 GCA_964368925.1 uncultured Desulfovibrionaceae bacterium
TAAGGAAAAAATATGAAAGCTTTACTTGTGCTTGAAGACGGTTTTTATTTAGAAGGACAGTCATTTACAGGCGAATTTGAATCTGGCGGAGAAGTTATCTTCAATACTGGTATGACTGGTTATCAAGAAATTCTTACAGATCCAAGCTATACAGGGCAAATGGTTTGCATGACCTATCCTCTTATTGGTAATTATGGTATCAATGATGAAGATATGGAATCAAGCAAAATCCATGCAGCAGCGCTTATTGTGAAAGAATGTTGCAAAGTGCCCTCAAACTGGAGAGCAACTCAAAGTCTACCAGAATTTTTGCAAAAACAAAATGTACCTGGCATTGAAGGCATTGATACTCGTGCGCTTACTGTGCATTTGCGTAATACTGGTGCGCTTCGTGGTATATTATCAACTAAAACTGATAATGTAGAAGAATTGGTGCAAAAGGCAAAAAATCTTCCTAGTATGGAAGGGCAAAACCTCGTGCCATTAGTCGCCCCAACAAAGCCTTATCGCTGGAATGGTACAAAACCCGAAGACATTAGCCTCAATGCTGACGGCTCTTATTCTTGGCCTAGCAATGATAAACCCAAAGTTGTGGTTTATGACTTTGGTATAAAGTGGAATATCTTACGCCTATTAGAAGGGCAAGGTCTTGATATGCTTGTTGTTCCTCCATCATTTAGCGCAAGCGATGTGGAAAAAACAGGCGCTCAAGCAATTTTCTTATCAAACGGCCCTGGCGATCCAGCAACTTTGAAAGATGAAATTGAAACAATCAAAATACTTGTAGAAAAATTCCCTATAGCTGGCATTTGTCTTGGGCATCAACTCCTCGGACATGCACTTGGCGGAACTACTAATAAATTGAAATTTGGGCACCACGGCTGTAACCACCCAGTAAAAGATTTACAAACAGGACATATTGAAATTTCTTCACAAAACCACGGCTTTATTGTCATACACGAAGATATTGAAACAACCCACATAAATCTAAATGACCAAACTATTGAAGGTTTTAAACATAAAACTAAACCAATTATAGCAGTTCAACATCACCCAGAAGCGGCTCCTGGACCAACTGATTCACGCTCTTTCTTTGAACAATTTAGAGCTATGTTGAAAAAAGAATTAAATGTATAGGCAAGAAAACTTGAGCTTATATATAGTATAGATTCAATAAAGAAGAGGGCGAATAAATGCCCTCTTTTTTTGTTTAGATGTAAAGATACAATTTGTTACAAAAAAAAAGAAAAATTTAAATAATTAATATAACAGAAATTAATCATTCTAATTTTAGCTATATAAGTAGTTTTTAGCTCTTTGCGTCTATATGAAAAATTATGAATAAATTTTATGCACAAGAGTAAAAAAATAAGTTTAATATTAGCATTGTGTAATTAGTGAGTAAAATTAGCTATTTGTAAGAAAAATATAAATAATTAATTAAGCTTGTTATTTGTTTAATGCCATGGTATACAGAATGACTTCTTAATTTAAGGAAGTTAATTTTGGTTCGGAGGACTACGTATTATGGCAACCCACGAAAATGAAACCACAATGAGCGAAAGCATGGATTTTGCTTCAGAGTTAGATAACTATCTTGCTCCTGATTTTGGTGATTTGGAAGAAAACACAATAGTTCAAGGTAAAATTGTTCGCATTGATAGCGATACAGTTCTTGTTGACGTTGGTTTTAAATCAGAAGGACAAATTCCTGTAGCTGAATTTCGCGATTCTCAAGGTGAAATCACAGTAAAGGTAGACGATCAAATTGATGTTTG
>CAYJDN010000387.1:0-1778 GCA_964368925.1 uncultured Desulfovibrionaceae bacterium
AACACTTTTGCACTGTAGTAGCCCTAGTGTAAGAACGTACTTCATCGCCTTGGAATAATTTCTTAAATTGTACCATACCAGAATTAGCAAAAAGCAAAGTTGCGTCATCACGTGGGATAAGAGGAGAAGAAGCAACAATTGTATGGCCATGTTCTTTAAAATACTCTAAATAAAGTGAACGAATTTCTTTAGCTGAATAACTTTTCATATTATTTCCTATGTTATTATTATTTATGATTTTTTAGCTGCTAAAATAATAGCTTCTGCTATAGATGCCTTAACTGCCTCTGCCTCTAAATGATTCACACCCTGTATAGTTACACCTTTAGGTGAACAAACTTGTTGTTTTAAATCATAGAATGAAATTTTCTCATTTGCTGCAAGCTCTACACTGCCCAAAAAGGTCTGCACTGTCAATTCTCTTGCATCTTTATGGCTAAAACCAAGTGTCACAGCCGCTTGGTAAAATCCTTCCATTAAATGAAATATAAAGCCAGGGCCACAACCAGCAACACCTGTAAAGGCTTCAAATTCTTCTTCTTTTAAAATATACACAGATCCAAGAAGCCTAAAAATTTCTTCTGCATTCTTTTTTTGCTCATCACTAAGCAAAGGATCATTCAAGCATAGTGCAAAAACACCCTTACCGATAGAAGCAGGCAGATTTGGCATAGAGCGTATAATTGGTGCTCTACCCTCAACAGCTTCTATCATATCTTCAAGTTTCACATTTGCAGCAATAGATATAAGTACTTTATTTTTATCTATATTATCTATTGATTTCTTTATGCTTTCAAGTATGAATTGCGGTTTTGTTGCTAGAAAAATAATATCACAAATTTTGCATAATTCATCAAAATCTTTATAAATATCAGCAGGGATTTTTTCCTTATTTGGACCATAAGCATAGAGATTTTTCACATGTGATTTTAATCCATGCAAAATAGCACCACCCATTTTCCCATAGCCTATAAAGCCAATTTTCAAATCAGATAACATAGCCCTATTCCCCTCTTTGTTTGAAAATATCTTCTACAAAATTCAATAAGTTTAGATCTTCAAATAAATAGCCCATCATTCCAGCGTTCTTACCTGCATCTATATCTCTTGCTTTATCACCAATAATGAAAGAATTTGATAAATCAATATCATGCTTCTTAGCAAGTTTAAGTATCATTCCAGGTTCAGGCTTTCTACAATCACAAACATTTGTATATTCTTCAATCTTACCTTGTGGATGGTGTGGACAATACGCATATTCATCAATTGAAGCATCAATTTTATTCAATTCTTCTTCAATATAAGCATGTAAAATTTTTACGTTTTCTTCAGAATAAAGACCACGAGCGATACCAGATTGATTAGTAACAATAAAAGTTTTATACCCTTTAGAGCAGCAAAGCTTTACAGCCTCTTTCGCACCCTCAATCCAATAGAAATCTTCCTTTCTATTTATATAGCCATGATCATGGTTCAAAACACCATCTCTATCAAAAAATACTGCTTTATATTTACCTTGTTGCAACATAATAATATACCTATAGTAATGTGTTTAACTCTTAGTAAGATAAAGCTTTTTTTATCACTTTGCAAGTAAAGATACTAATGGGGAATATGTGAGTTTATTTATATAAATTCTTATGCCTTAGAATATATGAGGTCAATTTCTTTAATGCAAAGTTACTAAGTCATTATTCCACTGTCATTCTGAGGAGCGCAAGCTACGTGAGAATCCATGCCTTTTAATTAATAGTTCATCTTCTTATAATATATGAGGA
>CAYJDN010000388.1:0-1764 GCA_964368925.1 uncultured Desulfovibrionaceae bacterium
GAAAGAAAGCAAAAACAAGAAGAAGCACAACAAAAGGAATATAGTAAGACGTTAAGTAGCCAAAGTGAAATAAAATCTCTACCAGAATTATTTTTATTACTTGATACCAACTATAAAGGCTATGATGGCATAGAAAAAATTAGAAATATACTTGGAGCAGAGGGTGTTAAGTCAAGAGCATTATTCGAGGCTATTGGCTATGATTACCCTGAAATTGTATCGGCTCTTTTATCACTTGGGGCAGACCCCAATATCGACTATGACGGAGTTTTCCCACTTCATGTAGCAGTAAATGCAGAAAATGAAGAGCTTGTAGAAATGCTTATTAAATACAATGCGCGTATAGATTTAGAAGACAATGAAAACAACACAGCTTTAGCAATTGCCATAAAAAAGAGTAATTTTAAAATTATGGATTTGCTTGTAAATGCTGGCGCAGATGTACACTTGTCAAGCCAGAATTATCTTCTACTTGCCTATGATGACTACGATAGTTTCTACCCAGAGGGTATTAAAATTCTTTGCAATGCTGGCATTAACACCTATATAAAATACCATGATGGAAGAGATATTTTAGATGTAGCCAAAGAAGATAATAACTATAGCTTTGTGCATGCAGTTGCAGAAGCAAGAAAAAATAGCTATAGAGCACATATTTTAGACTTTGCCGCAAAAAATAATAAAACCAAATTAGACTATGAACTTTCAAAAGGTATAGACATTAACACCCGCGATGAAGGAACGGGGTTAACCGCTGTAGCTATTGCCGCAAAAAATGAGCATTTTGAACTTGTGCACCACCTCGTAGAAAAAGGTGCAGACATTAATATAGCTAGTTTTGAGGGCGAAACAGCTCTATGGTATGCCGCCAAACTAGGCTTACTAAGCGAAGTAAAATATCTTCTAGAGCAAGGCGCAAACTTTGAAATTGTTGGCAATAGCAATATAAAGGCTATTGAAATTGCAGCACAAAACGGAAATCTAGAAATAGTTGAACTTCTACTTAACAAAAGCAATGAAGATATAAGCACATTTGCTGATGTATACTTGCTTGCAGCCGCTAATGGACATCTAAAAATTGTTAAATCTTTGCTAAGCAAAGGCATGTATATTAATATACAAGATAGTGAATACGGCTTTACAGCACTTATGCTTGCAAGCTTGAATAATCATAAAAATACAGTATCTTATCTTCTTGAAAACAATGCAGATATGCACATAAAAAACAAGAATAACGATAGTATTTTTGATTTATCAAAATATATATCGCCTAGTATGTTAGAATATTTAAATAGTAAAAAATAAAAATAAAAATAAACGGTAGATTACATACTTAAATTCCCTATAGAATGAATTATTAAAAAAGGTTTTAAAATGAAAAAATATATTGTATCTTTATTAGTGACTATGCTTTTTGCAAGCACAGCCTTTGCTGAAAACTTTGGTTTTTATATATATGAAGCAATAGAAAAAGAAAGGCTAATAAATGCAAATAGCGAAGTAGGTTATAAGGGCGAAATTATACTTGTAAAAGATTATTTACCTAAGGATATTGAAACAAATTACCCAGGCTATAGCATGAATGCCGAAACCGAAATTCACGGCTATATTGATACTACAAAAGAAAATGAAGCTACATTTACAATTTATGCTACTGAATTTCATAAAGAATTGAAATATGATAAAATTGGCGATCTTATTACTATTACCTACGGGGGCGAAAATGTACCTGTAGATGATTTATCATCTATTCCTTTAAATATG
>CAYJDN010000389.1:0-1759 GCA_964368925.1 uncultured Desulfovibrionaceae bacterium
ACCTTGGAAAAGTATTTTCAACACAAAAGAACTCCAAAAGATGATATTGTTGTTAATGAGAATGCGGAGTAAATTGTTTTGCTCCTCAGTTTCGCCTGATTTGCTTCATGGAAACTTTGTGTACGTTATGTACTGCAAGGTTTTCATGAAGCTTGTTTCCTACGCTAAGGAAACGCTGAATTATTCGGTTTAAGAATAAATCAGCGTATACCTAAAGAGCAAAAATTCTATTTAATCAACGGTTCTCTAATTCCTGGTTGATTTCAAGTGCGTTTTTTAGTGGACTTCATCCACGCTTCCACATCTTTCCGCTTATACATTATTATTGCCCCGTCTTGGTTATAAGATGGGCCACGACCTTCTCTGCGCCAATTCGACAATGTTTTGGGATTTAAGCCGTAAAGAGCTGCCACTTCTTTGGAATTTAAGTATTCTTTATGGCGTAATAATTCCAAGTGCTGAGTTTCTTTGTCCGGTGGAGCAAAAGCTGTTGAATTTTGGGCCGTTTGTTCTGCCATTTCTTCTTTTACTGCTTCTCGAACAATAGGGTTAATCAGTTCACGAACAAATTCTCTAAAATCTTGCATATTTCCCTCCTTTTAACCACGTTGTATTGGCTAAGCAGAGGTCACTATTCCAGTCAATTATCCATCTTTTGGCGCACTTCTTAAATTGCCTGACCACTTCTTTCAATGCCATAATTCCCTCCTTATGCCAATAGAAAAATGTAGTTCTAATTTTGTTGACTACAAGATTGCAAGATGCCAGTTATTTGAAAAGGTGTTTGCCCTCACTTTTTTACCCATAATTTAGTCTTAATAAATAGATTATAAAATTTATAGTCAAAAAGCAAGCATTTTTTAAGGGTAGTCAAAGTGATTCGATTTGGTTCATTTTTTTATACGCTTTATTTTAAGGCTATTCTGTCGGTTGTGATTTTTATGTTATGGGATAATTTATTGGCAGTGCCAATTTGGGTTAATCTCTATCTTGTAAGCAAATTATATGATGAATTTGTAATTATAATCAGTTGTTATTTGTAAAGATGGAGCTGATTTTTTACTTTTGAATGGCATTTTGTTTTTAAGGTTTTGCCATGAAAAAGTTCGCAAAGTTAAAAATGAAAGATTGTTCAATTTAGCTATAATTTTATATCATAAAATAATGACTATTTTTTTATTTTTACCATATATTTTAGGCATGATAAAATGCCAATTTTGAGAATTTGTTTAGAGGTGGTTGTATTGTCGGTTATGCAATGTAGGGAAAAAGCCAAATGTAGCATCGCCACTTCGATGGGTGAAGTGAAAATTTGGGCCGGTTATGTGTATATGGGAGAGATGATAAATACTTATTGTTTTTAGAATGTTTTTTGAGCCAAGCTTTCAGCCCTCATCATTAGAAATGTGAAATTCTCTTCTAGAATTATGGCCATTCTGTGGGCGTCAACTAAAGAAAGAACTTGTGGTTTATTGATGTTTGGGGTGATTGTTCTGATGTGTAGCCAGCGAGCGCGGCTAACGTCCGGAGTGTCTTCAGGCCAAACTGCTTGGGCGAAAGTTCCTTTTTTAAAGCCTTTTATTTCGGCCAATTCATCAACTAACTTTACGTAGCACTGCATTGCTAATTCGGATAAATTTGGTTCTTTTGGCATCGATAGCTCCCTTGCTTTCGCTTTGTTATCTATACCAATGTGGCGTTATGGGTGAAAGTAATGATGGCTGTCGCTTTTGGGCAAAGAAAATGCGACTAGCTGTGT
>CAYJDN010000390.1:0-1499 GCA_964368925.1 uncultured Desulfovibrionaceae bacterium
ATAAATCATTGATACGCATTTCTTTAATTTTGACTAGATCTTGATCTGATTTGTTTTTTAAGTTGCTGATGGATGCATACATAGAAATAACATTAACTTCAGGAATATATTCAAGAATTTTATCAGAAATTTCTTGTAGCATTTTTGTGCTCAGGCCAAATGGATCTCCATTTGCCAAGAAAATTCTTTCAATTTTTCCAGAGCTTTGACGTAATTCCTTGATGTCTTCTTCAATTTGAGCAAGTGGTTCGATTTTAAACTTTACATCACGATACATATTGCAAAAACGGCACTTATTATGAGCACAGCCAACAGTTACTTGCAATAGTTTTGCGCCTTTCATAGCCTCATCTGGAGGGCGATAGGTTGTTCCTGTAAAATGCATAGATTATTCCTCATATTCCTTTGTGTATGATTGCGTTTGCTGGGCAAACCGTAAAACAGTTACCGCATTCATCGCAGCGGTTTCCATTGATTTTATACGATTCCTCTTCCTTGTAAATCGCGCTAAATGAGCAATTTTTTTCGCATTTTCCACAAGAGATGCACACATTAGGATCAATAATAAGCCCAACTGGAACAGGCTTAAACTTGCCATGCGAGAAGCGTACACGTTCTAGCTTATGTTCTCTATGTTCTTTTTCAAAATCGTAGTCGTAGATTTCCCCATGAAAATTGTACATGCAAAACCCCGTAATCTGCGGATATCTTTTATTATCTTCGATAAGATATTTAAATTTTATAGGATCTTTTGCCAAAGCTTCTTCAATGGTAAATTCTCGCACATCACCTGTTGCACGAATAAAAAAACCAGGAGCTGAGTGTGGCGTATCTTCATCGATCCAAGCAATTTTTGGATCTGCTGCTAAGCCGCAGACACTGACTTTTCCGCTTTCTTTGAGTTGTTTATAAAATGGTTTTGTTTTCATTGTAAAAAAATATAAGCCATCTTCGTCATAAGTAAGAAAGTGTACAATTCTTGTTTCGGGATAGTCATTATTTAATGTTGCAAATGTAAGACAACCTACCTCTTCAAATAATTCATAAATTTTTTTTATATCCATAACTACTCCTTAATTGTAATTGGTAAATTCAACAGAAAGTTTATTTAGTGTTTCTTTGTCATCTTGTGTTATCCATAAATACAAATTTCCAAAAGAATTGTAGACAGTAAAATGATTTTCTCCTTCGAATATCTGAATTAAGATATTGATAATGTGTTGAAATTTGTTTTGTATCTTTCTCATAATGCCTCCCAAGCCTTGTGCTAATAAAACTTTACATTGGATAATTTATTATATACTATCATACAAATAATAATACAAGTACGCTCTTTTATGATACTGCTATCTTAGAAGATACTGTTGAGGATAATTTTATGGAAAAAAAAGATTTATTTGGTTTATGCCCATTCGTTACATCTCAAAAATTATTAAGTGGTAAATGGTCAATTTATATTATTTATTTGCTTTCACAAAAGAGTACACGCTTTAATGAAC
>CAYJDN010000390.1:1509-1745 GCA_964368925.1 uncultured Desulfovibrionaceae bacterium
ATTGATAATCAAAATTCAGCTTTAGGCTATGATATAGCTTCATATAATCAAGTTCCACCAAAGGTCGAATATTCGCTAAGTGAGATAGGCAAAGAATTTGAGCCTGTATTAAATCAACTTGCGATTTGGGCAAATGGATATATAAAAAATTTGAAAATACAACAAAAGAACGATTAGTTCTAAGGCAGTACTTATTTTTGAATAGAATTCAAATATAATCATTTAATTACCTAATA
>CAYJDN010000391.1:0-1734 GCA_964368925.1 uncultured Desulfovibrionaceae bacterium
ATGGCAAAATAATCGAAACCGGCACTAAATGCAAGATGGCCAGAGGACAAATGGTACGTTGGTTGGCGGAGAATGGTGTTGTTAGTCCTAAGGATATCCGGGAGTTTGAGGGGTTAGGGTATCGGTATGCGGCGAAGGTGTCGATGGAGGATACTTTTGTTTTTTTTAATGATGATTAAGTGGTACTGCTTTTAATACGACAAAACGACCATGTTTGAAACGGTTTTCAGCAATATTTTGTATACTACTAATCTCTTTTTTGGGTAATTGTATATTTATTTTGAATTTCTGCTTGTATACCAACAGTTTAAAGACTTTGCAAACACAAATATCGAACAAGTCTCTTTTTCCATATTAGTAATCGTATTTGCGAGTATAATTGCTTTCATTCAGTTAAATAGTTTTATGCATATCATTACGCAGTTAATATTGTTTTTAGTCCATGTAAACTACTAATCTTTGTCGATTATATGGTTCTTTAAATGCAAAGTTTTGATTGATACAAGGCGGTAGTATAGTTAGCGAATTCATCCGAAGAACTAATGGGGATACATAGTACAGAACATAACACAATTTGCATAAATATGCTGTGCATTTTTGATTAAAGTATGATATAATCTATTTTAGAATTAATAATATGAAGAAATATGTTATATTTAATTTGATTATGAGATTGGTATAAGCGTAAAGTTTTGCCTTATCTCTAATTGTTAAATCAATTACAGTTTAGCCAACATAAAAATATGCCAAGACTGGATGTAAAGCAAATGAAAAATATAGGGATTATTCTAGGGGGAGGCATCGGGAATAGGTTCGAATCTGATATTCCGAAGCAATTTCACTTAATTGACGGGAAAGAAATACTGTGGTATTCTGTTGAAGCTTTCAGGCAATCAGAAAAATGTGATGCTTTTTTGATTGTGTGCGTGAAAGATCTGTGCGACAGAGTAGCGTCCCAATATTCAATCGACTGCATTGCAGGCGGGAGTAGTAGAAATGAGTCTTTATACAACGGGTTATGTTATATAGCCAATAAATTTCCTAATTGCAAAAATGTTTTTATCCATGAAAGTGCAAGACCTATGCTTACGCCAAAAATTATTGATAATTATTTTCAATCGCTGGATACGTATCACAGTGTGATAACTGCCAGTCATATAAGTGATAGCTTAGGGCAGTATGGGCACAAAGTCACAATGAGGGATGATTATTATTTAATTCAGGCTCCTGAAGCATTTCGTTTTAAAGAATTATTTGAGAACTTTAATCCTCAAAGCCCTATAACTGCTACCGTACAACAAATGCCACAAGAATGCTCTATATTAAAGTGTTTTGAACTTAAACATAATATAAAGATTACTTATCCACACGATCTGATGCTTGTAGAGTATTTGATTTCTTCAACTTTAAGAAAGGGGTATGACAGATGACACTATTGGCATTTGATTTAGATGGCACGCTTACCCAGCATAAGTCGCCTATAGATAATGTAAATCGAAATATTATTTTAAATTTACAAAAAAAGCAGTTTAAACTGGTTGTAGTTGGAGCAGGCTCATGTTCTCGCATATATTCACAATTAGAAGGATTGTATATAGATATAATAGGCAATTATGGAATGCAAGAAAGTATAATATCTCAACATGGTAATCTTGAAATTGTCAGGAATGACTATGTTTCTGTAGATAAAAAAATAAATTTGGAGAGAGCAAAAATATTAAGGCAAGCCTTTAA
>CAYJDN010000392.1:0-1722 GCA_964368925.1 uncultured Desulfovibrionaceae bacterium
AACTTGGGCAGCCTTTACATGCTTTTGATAGAGATTGCATTGATGGCGATACTGTTCTTGTTCGTAGTGCTCATAATGATGAATTGACAACAACGCTTGATAGCAAAGAACACAGCTTGAAAGAGGGTGATATTGTCATTGCTGATAAGGCGAAAAACATCGGCCTTGGTGGCGTGATGGGTGGTCTTAATTCAGAAATTACAGATGGCACAAAAACAATTTTCCTTGAAGCGGCGGTATTCCACCCCTCGCATATCCGTAAAACAGCTCGTCGTATGGGTATTTCTAGTGACGCTTCTTACCGCTTTGAACGTGGAATAGATGCTGAAATGGTAGATTTTGCTCGTGATCGTTGTGCATATCTCATTCAAGAACTTACAAATGCGACTTGCCGTAATGGTGTTGCTCATAGTGAAAGAATTACAAGTAAGCCAAATGCAATCAATTTCAATTATGACAAGTGCTTAGCCTTATTAGGCTTTGAAATTGCATTAGATTTTTGTATCAATACGCTTAAAGGCCTTGGCTGTGAAGTGGTTGAACAAGACAGTAAAAATTATCTTGTAACTCCGCCAAGTTGGCGTCAAGATCTTAGTCGCCAAGCAGATTTATTTGAAGAAATTATTCGTGTCTATGGTGTAGATTCAGTTCCAGAAGAATTTCCACCTATATTAAAAGATTTACAACTTGTTGGAAAACTCGAAAATCGTCACCCATTCCTTAGCCGTGTGCGTCATTATATGGCAGGTATGGGATTAAATGAAGCTGTTTGTTATAGCTTTGTTGGGCATGAAGATTTAGATAGACTCAATATACCACAAGAACCACGAGTGAGCATTGCAAATCCGCTTACAAGCGATCAAAATGTCTTACGTGTTGAACTTGCCCCTGGTTTGCTCAATGCTTTGAAAACAAATATGGGACAAAATGCGCCATCAGTAAAACTATTTGAAATCGCACAATCTTTTGTAAATGATGCGCAATCAGAAACAAAAGTACATGAAACACGCCGTATGGCTATACTTCTTACAGGACAGCGTAATGAACACTATCCACACAAGAATTATACAAGCGAAATGTTTGAATATGCCGATTTAAAAGGTATTGTTGAAACTTTCTTTAGCTCATTCCTCAATCTGCCTATGCCAGAAATGCAAGTGATGAATAATCACCCATATTTAAGCCCAGCTGTGAAGCTTGTTCGCCCAAATGGTTCGCCATTAGCTGATTTTGGCGATGTTGTTGGTGTTATGGGACGTATTAAACCAGAAATCGCTGACCACTATAATGCTCGTGAGCACGTGTGGTATGCTGAACTCAATCTTTGTTCATTGCGTGCACCAGCGGCTGAAAATACAATTCAATTCAAAACTTTGCCAACATTCCCACCTGTGCGCCGTGATATAACTGTCATAGCTCCACGTGTGATGAAGATGCAAGAAATTGTTCACACACTCACAAATTCAAAATCAAAACTCTTGGAAAAAGTCGAATTACACGACACCTACCTCCCAAGCAAAGATTCAGATGTGCAGAACCTTACATTCAGACTCACTTTCCGCTCACAAGAAAAAACTCTACAGGATAACGAAGTAGACAAAGAAAAAGAAAAGCTAGTAAAAGCTCTTCTTGAAGCCCTTGATGTAAAAATATAATCAAATAGGGAGGAGGTTTTTATTTTTTTGGGGGAGGGAAAACCAAACTTTTGAAAAAGTTAGGTTT
>CAYJDN010000393.1:0-1720 GCA_964368925.1 uncultured Desulfovibrionaceae bacterium
AGAGATTAAATATTTTCTGATTTATTTGCTAAATAATTTACTCAAAAAGAATACTTCTATTTCTTCAATGTATGTTTCTAAAATTATTCAAAATGTATAAATTTCAAATTCTCTTCCATTGCTTGCGTCGAATTATTAGTTTCTCTACCGCTCACAAAACCTACTTCTCTACCGTCGTCCCAAATGAGATTTGCGCCCTTTAAATCACACCATGCATTAATATTTTTATTATGCACATAGCTTTGCACAAATTCTACAGCAGGAGTCACTCGAGCAAGAGGGCACATCTTACATGGTTCTTCATTGCCGAAAAAGTCTTCATAACATCTGCCGACTTTTTCAACATGTTTTGTGAGTAATCTCGAAGTTTTAATATTCATATACAAAACTTCATACGTCGCCTTATCAACGATATAAGCGTAACTATCAAGCAAATCCATTGCACTTTCAAGCACATTGATATGATTGCTCGATCTATCTTTAACATAGTGCATTTGGAAAAATGTCGCTAAGATAGTGCAAATATTTGCTAGTTTGCTTAGCTCATCTTTAGGCAAGTTCATTTCCTCAACACAAGTATCAAAGCCAATAAAACCAGCAAGTTCGCCTTCAAAATAAATTGGTAGCTTTAAAGTAGAAATAACATCGACCTTTTCCAAATATTCTTTGTATATGGTTGGAGCATTTGCAATATTTCTATAAATATACATAGATGATTTTTCAATATTTTCAAATATTTCAGAAACTTGTTGAGTATTTCTACCTTTTACTTTTGAAATATATTGACTAATATTCACATCACTACGCCATTCATGGTCATAATTATGCTCAAGCGGATTGAGCGTATAGATATAGCCACGATCGAAATTATAATATTTTGCCACAAACTCAATAACTGTGTGTAATGCCTGAAGATAATCGTCAGCAGAATAGAGAATTTTGAAAATATATTCTGAAACATTTTCAATAAATGAGTCTTGATAGCTCTCAAAAGTATCAATATCAGAAGTTTGCATTGGCTCAAAGTCTTCCGTGATAGTTTCATGGCAGAAATTGAATGTATCCTTGCCTTGAAATTTTGACTCATAAAGAGCTGAATCAGCTGATTTATATAAGTGCTGAAAAGTTTCGCCATCAGCAGGGTAAAGCGAAATACCAATACTTGAAGACACGTCAACTTTTTCGCCATTAGAGGTGTAAGTGGTGCGAATAGCGTCGCATAATTGCGTTGCTTTAATGGTGATGATCTCAATATTTGAAGTGTTTTTCATATAAACAAGAAATTCATCGCCGCCAATTCTACCTACAATATCGTTATCACGGAAAGTTTTTGTAATTTTTTTAGCTACATCACAAATAACCATATCACCGTAGGCATGCCCAAAAGTGTCGTTAATTGATTTGAAATTATCAACGTCTATGATGATGAGCGCGCCAGTTCCATCAGCTGTGAATTGAGCTTCAATCAGCTTTTGAGTCATTTCTTTATTGAATAAACCAGAAAGTGGATCACGCTCTGCTTTGAATTGTAAAGCTATTTGTTGTGATTTAACCGCATCAATATCACGTACATAAACAAGAGCCTTAACCACATCTGTTTCTTCATCAAGCCATAAAGTGGTATGTGCAGTTGACCATCTATAGCCATCTTTCACAAGTCGTTTATAGTCGATGTTAAATTCTTTTTTGCCTTGTTTATATATTGAAATCAAATAGTTCA
>CAYJDN010000394.1:0-1709 GCA_964368925.1 uncultured Desulfovibrionaceae bacterium
AATTACTTTGTTCAAGTTTTTGATCTAAATCGGCCATGAGTGATAAATCGCCATCAACTTCAGCACCTTTATAAATAAGTATCTCGTCTTTGCCTTGTAATAATGAAATAAATGCGCCTTGATGGAGTGAAACATTATTAAAATTAATCTTTATTTGATTTAAAATTCTATCAATAGAAGTTTGCTCAAAAGCTTTTAAAGTATCTAAAGAGGCAAAGGTTACAATTACAGATTTATCCATGAAACCATCTGTATTTATGGGCATAAAATACGCCAATACTGTTTCGCTTCGGCTATGATAATCAAGTTGAAATACCGCATATTTACCAATAGGAGGTAGATTTTCATACTTTGTATAAGAAGAAACTGCCTTACCTGTAATATCTTTAGCATTTGTAGTAGAAAATAAAATTTGATAGGCACTATTAAAATGTTCGGAAAAAAGAGCTGAAAGTACTTTTTCTGATCCGTCGAAATTAATTGAATTTTTAACAATATTTGCTTTTTCTCGATCTGATAGAGAGCTGTAATTTAGTGATTGAATAAATCCGAGAATACTCTTCGCTTCAGCTTTTAAATTCTCTTTCATTTCCTGTGTTTGATTTATTTTATTATTCGATAAATTGATATACTGGGAAATAATGTTAGAAAACTCAATAGTTATCACTTGCTCTACATTATCAACTTCTTGCGCAAGTGTATATTTTTCTAAAGAATTATAGGTATAATATGCAATCGATGCGCTAATGAGCAAAGAAGTAAGAAAGATAAGTATAATTAATTTTCTTTGTAAACTCATGTTAATTGTCCTCTTGTGAAATAGTGTCAAATTTCATCAATTTCTTTCTTAAGCCTTCACGTGTAATACCAAGTGTTTGAGCAGCTTTTGTTTTATTATTATCGCATAATTCTAATACATGACGTACAATTATATCTTCTGCGTCTTGTAAATTTAGTGGAAGCTGTGAAGCGATATTTTGAGCAGGATTTACATTATTTTTGTCATTATTCTGCACAATTTGCTTGTTTTCTTCAAAATCATCGGGCAGATTCATTTCTGAAATAACTTCATTTTGGATTTTTTGCGATAAATCAAAATAAGAAACAATATCTCTTTCACATAATGCGGCTAATCTTTCCATTTCATTGGTTAATTCTCTTATATTACCAGGCCATGAATAAAGATTAAGTGCTTTTTGAGCATATTTATCAATAGATAAATTATTTCTTTGCATATTTTTGGCATGTTTAGATAAAAAGAATGAAGCTAGCAAAAGAATATCTTCTTGTCTTTGCGCTAATGGCGGCAGATTTATTTCTACAACATTAATTCTATAATAAAGATCTTCTCTAAATTTTCCTTCTTCAATGAGTTTTTTAAAATCTTTATGAGAAGCACTTAACAAAAGAAAATCAACATCTTGTTCTTTACGAGAACCAATTTTTGTGATCTTTCTGCTTTCTAAAACTCTTAATAATTTTGTTTGATTCGCTAAGCTCATGTCGGCTATTTCATCTAAAAATAAAGTACCAGTGTGCGCCGATTCAATAAGCCCTACCCTTTCTTGTACGCCTGTTGCTACACCCTTATCTATGCCAAACATTTCACTTTCAAAAAGACTTTCTGGTATGGCTGAACAATTGACAGGTATAAAGGGGCCATGTTTTCGTAATGAATTGAAATGTATTGTTTTTGCAATATTTTCCTT
>CAYJDN010000395.1:0-1707 GCA_964368925.1 uncultured Desulfovibrionaceae bacterium
ATCTCTTCACCGACCATGCCTGTAACGTCACGAGCGTCAAGCTCACGAGATATGGCATGTATCCAAGTATTCTTACGAGTAAACGGACAAACAGCAACACATGTGCCGCAAGCACCACCTGCAGTGCTGAGCCAACCTTGATGACATTTTTCTTGGTCTAGCCACCAGCGTTTAAAGCCACGTATAACTTTTGCTGGTTCGTCGCCAGTTTCGATAGCTCCACTAGGGCAAGTGTCTGCACAAATTTTACATTTCTGACAGAATTTTGCCATGTTAATATTGATTGGTTTATCGTACTCAAAGTCAATGTTAGTTATGACGCCTGCTGTGCGAAAGTTTGCCCCAACTTCAGGAATCATTGCGAAACCAGCACGAGCATATTCCCCTAAACCTGATTTCAAAACATAAGGTGTAATCATAACTTCATAAGTTGTTACAGGCGTTTGAGCCCTTGATGGATAGCCTATTTCTTGAATGAAGCGCTCTAGTAGTGCTGAAACAATCCTCACGCGGAAGTAGCCATCTTGTGCAGAGAAATATGCCGCAGATGCTTGTGTTCTATCCCATTCCATAGGTACGGCTAAAACGATCATGCTTTTCCAATGTTCAGGAACTTTGTCGCCATAGCCAAGCCCAAGTTCAGGATAGCCGCGCATAACGTTTTTAAACATAAAAGCTGGGTCAAAATCTGTGATAGCAACAAATGATGAGCCAAATCTATGGGCAATTGTTTTTATTAACTCTGATGCGTGTTTAGGTGATTTAAACTCTAGCTTTTTTCTATTCTTTTTAATGTGTCGGAAGTCCCACTTTTCAGGTGGTTGAACTTCACCGGTGATACGTAAAGCATCAACAGGGTCTTCAGGTAAAGAAAAACCTAAAAATGTTGTGCTAGAGCCCATATAAGAGGCTTTGTAAGCTTCTGAAAGTGCATATCTATCGTATCCGCCGTTTTCCATCCATACTCTGCGTTTTGCTTGTAGTTCGAGTGTTTTTATGAAATAGTCATATTTTTCTGGGTCGCTTCTATAATATTCGCCAAGGTGTCCTGGCATTTTGTCGAGCCCATCTTTTGGGCTCCATTTCTTCGATGCTACAAGTTTGATTGTATCTTTCCAGCGACGAAGATAATAGTCATACCAGTCAACTCTAGTGACTTCTCCAACTGGTTCCATCATTGCCGCAACATCTGCAAGGAACGGCTCTCTGTTGAAGAATTGGTCTTTGCCCATGTATTGACGCCCATAGCCAGTGTAGCCATCAGCAGAGCGACCTGTGTTAAAGCCAGTTGCAGCAGCGCCAGCCATTGATAGTGCCGCCGCAGTCGCGCTACCATATTTTAACAAGTCACGACGTGAAAGCCCACCATTAGCATTCTCCTCTGCGTGCATTTGTTCAGCAGAAGTGCGATACTTAGGGTCATTAATAATTTCTAGAGTATTGCGCTCATCATTCTGTGCTTCGTTTTTTACTTCTTTGTCAGACATTTTCTTTCCTCCACTTTTCTCAATAAAACTATCAAAAGTTATACTTATTAAAATTATTTAAGCAAACAGCATGCCAAGTGTATATGTTATTGATAATTAAGTATATTGTTAAATTTGCTTGATTTTTGTGTTAGTAAATTATACAATAACACTGATTATTTGTATAAAAATTGAACAAGTTTTACAAGGCGGTATGATGGATAGCAATCTAAACTATATG
>CAYJDN010000396.1:0-1706 GCA_964368925.1 uncultured Desulfovibrionaceae bacterium
ATATTATAGCAGGGGCTACTAACAATATATTTATTTTAGGTACTACCTTAGAGGTAATCAAAAATATTCACGCAGATATTATTAAGTTAGCATATAATGGCCTAAAAATCAAAATATTATTATCAGATGTAACTACAGATAATTATAAAGATTATTATAATGTATTTTGTAAGGATGTTTCAAAACATTCGAAAATAGCAGGTCTTTGTCCGAAAGATACTCTATCACTTTTTAAAAACAAAAAAAATATTGAAGTTAAAGTCATTCCATTTTTTATTCCGGCTACATAATACATTTCCCAACAGTGCACCTACTATTGAATTATTCATGGGAGATAATTATTTTAATGAATATGTTGATCAAATTAATGAGCTTTGGAACTATGATATTGAGCAATAAAACTGATAATACCATTAGTCAGATTAATCCAACATAGATGATACATTTTGCCGATCACTATGTCATCACGTTTTTAAGTACAAATGGGCTGTGACCAGTAATTTAGATTACAGCACACATACTAATAAAGGTTACATTCGTTTATATCAAATTGATTGAAATTTTTGACAAGACATGGTGTCTTTATATAGGATATTAATGTGTATTTGACGAGAGGGGTTTCATTTATGACTATTAATAAAATTGGAGCAAGACCTTTAACTAATGCAGAGCTACTGCTAATAATGCCTACGTATGATAAAATTCTTGAGCAAATTAAACAAATTCGATTATCTGCTAATGTTAAAGATCAAGATATTCCAAAAACCAATAATATTGGTATTCTAGGTAAGAGAGGCTCTGGCAAAACCTCTATTCTTAAGACATTGGAAGCGGAATTAAAAACGGAAAATCAAAATATTGTCTTGCCTATGATAATTCCCGAAAATATGTCCCCATCCATGAATTTGATGGCAGCGATTTTAGGTTTGTTTTCCGAGCAAGTTGAAAAAATAGTTGAGGAGGAAAAAAACATAATGATAAATGTTGGGATCAAAAACCTATTGAAATTCGCGATGTCTATAATAATTTAATTAAGGCATATTGCTTTATACAAGAAGATTTTAGGGAAATTTTGGTAAACTCATATACTACCCAAAATGATTATGTAAAAAATTCCAGAGAAATTTTTAGTTCGGATACTAGATTTAAAGAAGATTTTAATAAGTTTATAAACAAACTTATTAATAAAGATGAGCATAAGATGATTTTTTTATTTATTGATGATATCGACTTAAGCACAAATCGCTCAATAGATGTAGTTAAAACCTTGCTTTCATTTATTGCTCATCCTAGAATTATAACTTTTATTTCCGGTGATATGAAAAATTTTGAAGAAGCTTTGATGCTGGATTTTTTAAGAATGGAAGGCCTTTTGAATATAGATTTATTTAACGGACACTATACTGATCAACAAGAGGCTAAAACTAATGTAAACTCTCTATTTAATAGTAAAAAAAATTTAGCCTTTGAGTATTTAAAGAAAATTATTCCA
The DNA here is from genome assembly GCA_964368925.1 of uncultured Desulfovibrionaceae bacterium. Lineage (GTDB taxonomy): Bacteria > Desulfobacterota > Desulfovibrionia > Desulfovibrionales > Desulfovibrionaceae > CAYJAZ01. The sequence goes on from CAYJDN010000396.1 coordinate 1,493, forward strand.
CCTGTTTATCGTCATAACGTAAAGATGTGGTCAATTTTTGAAAGAGGTAATTTCCTGATTGCCGATGAAAGCACTCCACTCAATCAAACACTTGCTCAATTACTAAACGATTTGTTTGCCAATGATGTGTTCAATTGTTATGCTTACTTTAAATATTATGATATAGATAATAACCAGGAAAGGAATATTCCGGAAACTTTCCATATCTTTGATG
>CAYJDN010000397.1:0-1704 GCA_964368925.1 uncultured Desulfovibrionaceae bacterium
TAATTTCCTTGTGGCTCTATGTGACATGACCAACAATATGGATCAACATTGTTTTGATCGTGACATTTTGCACAGAAGTCATCGTAATTTGAGTGACATTCCATACATGTGTTTTGAAGGCTAATATCCCATTTTTTACCATTAGAAGCCACGTAAACTCTATTTCCTTCACGTAAAGCTTCATCACGCCATTCATTTAATAAAAGCATATGGTTGGCACGCATATATTCAACATCTTCAATACATTCTTCCATTCCTGGGCCTTCTGGAAGAGCTACTTTAGGATATTCATATTTGTCAGAACCAATATTGAGCCAAAATGGTGATGACATAGCAATAACAAAGATAACAAGGGCAGGTATAATATATTTTCCGTTATACATAATTATTCCTCTCCTTCACTTGCTTCAACTGCATTATTGTCAGCAGTTTCTTCAGCTACTGCTTCAACAATTTCTTCCTCTTCTTCAGGAATATCATCAGGATACTCTAAATCTTCTTGACGTAAATCAAGTGTACGAGGAATTTCGCCTTTCATTACTAGGGCGTTTGCAACAAGTTCATGTAAACCACTAACTACTACGCCTGGTGCCCAATAATCGGCTACAGGTGGAAGAGTTGCACGGTCAAGAGCACAAACACAAGCAAGCCAGTTTACATCATGCTTATCTTGTACATATTTTACAGCATTACCACGTGGGAAACCACCACGTAAGCGTAATTCCATAATTTCTTCTGTGTTTAAACCTGTACCAGAACCACAACAGAAAGTTTCTTCACGGATAGTACGATCAGGCATTTCAACAAAGTTGTTGATTACATTTTGAAGAACATAACGAGGTTCATCAAGCATACCCATAGCACGAGCAGGGTTACAAGAATCGTGGTATGTTGCGATAATGTGGTTATTTCTTTCAGGCTTAAGATTAAGCTTATTGTGCTTGATTAAGTCAGCAGTAAATTCAGCAATATGCACCATCTTAGTTGCCGCAGCATTGTGGAATACTGTGCCTGTGATTGGTGATTTTGGAATTGTCATGTGGCTTGGTGATGGGCCGTTATACGTGTTCATATATTGATGAACAACACGCCACATGTGACCACATTCTCCGCCTAAGATCCACTTAGAACCAAGGCGTTCTGCTTCAGCATACATCTTAGCATTCAATTTCTTCGCCATATCAAATGATACGAATGAACCGAAGTTACCACCCTCAGAAGCATAGGTTGAAAGAGTGTAGTCTAAACCTAGTTCGTGGAAGAGCATTAAATAACCCATAAAGGTATAAATGCCAGGATCAGCGAAAATATCACCAGATGGAGCAATGAAAAGAATTTCATGGCCTTTTTCGTTGATAGGTGGATCAATGCGAATACCTGTGATTTCTTCAATGTCATCACATAAGAATTCAACAATTTCTTTGAAAGCTTGTGGTTGAATACCAAGGTGGTTACCTGTTCTATTACAGTTAGATACAGGATCCATAATCCAGTGAGTACCAAGTCCTAAGAGGTTTAGTAATTCACGGATAATAGCTGTAATTTCAGCTGTATCAATACCATATGGGCAGTATAATGAACAGCGACGACATTCAGTACATTGGTAAGAATATGTGAACCATTCTTTAATAATACTTTTGTCTAATTTTCTTGCGCCAACCATTTTACCAAGTAATTTACCAGCTAAAGTAAAATCTTGTCTAT
>CAYJDN010000398.1:0-1701 GCA_964368925.1 uncultured Desulfovibrionaceae bacterium
AGCTTGACCATTGCTATAAAACTGCCCTGAAAAAGGACGCTTTCTGATATAGTATACTTCACTGTCAGGATTAATTTGTTCAAAAATTTCTTTATCGCTTCTTGTGTCTGCAATAAAGAAGCTCACTATTGGCAGAGCAATGATAAGCACCAGAGGGTTAGAGATACAGTAGATTAGCTTCCTTCTATTCTTTTTTCAGCAACATTTCGGAATTTTTGAAAAGTTTGGCATTAAATCCAAAGAAAACCTATAGTCGGCAAGCTCTGACCAATTTTCAGTGTTTTGCAATATCTCTTTGCGTAATTCATCATCAATTTCGTCTGCGCTTTCTTTAGAGATGAGGTACGACCACTCATTCCAAGATTCGTCATAATTATAGATTTCAGAATAGCCAAGCTCCTTAATCAGTAAGGACTGTATATGCCCTGAACGTATGCCTGCATGACAATAAATGATTACTTTTTTATCGCCTATTACATTTTGAAATTTTTCTCTAACTTCTTCAATTGATTTTATTTTATAATCCTCATCTACAAGTTCAGCCCAGTCGATATGCACAGAATTTTTAATTCTTCCTCTGCCATAATCAGCCATAACGAGAGGTGTAAAAGTTCCTTCAAATTCTTCCTTAGTACGCACATCAACAATTATCCATTCATTTGGATTTTTCAGGGCTTCTAACACATCTTCAGCTGAAGCAAATTTTAGGATTTTTTCAAAAACAGGTTTTTTTCTAATGCTATAGTATTATTCATTTTATTATATCTCTATTTTATTTAAAATGTTAATGCTTTACCTGCTAATCTGGCATGGTCAGCCAAGACTTGTTTATATTTTTTCAAATTCTGCTTATACTTCTTTATATTTTCATGCCTTTTTTCACGAAGCAAGGGAGTGTCATACTTGATTTTCATTCCGTCTTTAGCTTTTGTTGCACAAGCATAAGCTTCTTTGCCATCTACTTCAATCAAGCACGAAGAACAGCAACCCAAACCATTATTAGCAAGGAAACACGGTGCAGTAATAGTTATTCCGTGCTTTTTTGCTATCTGCACGATATTTTCATCGCTTTGCTCTTTATCTGAGTGAAACTCAAGTTCCTGCTCATCAATATATATTTTCATAATTACTCCTGTTCTATTGAATTTGGCAATAGAATTGAATATTTGCTTTTATATTCTTCACAATTACACGAACAATTTAAGGAATTAATTACTTCGTATTTTGAGCCGCTATTTTCAAGTCCCCATAGACACATGAGTTCTAAAATAACTTTAAGTGATTTTCCTTTTGCTGTTATGGAATATTCCACTTTTGGCGGTATTGTTTCATAAGACTTGCGAAGAATAAGCCCATCTCTTTCCAACTCTCTTAACTGACTTGTAAGTGTTTTTTGAGAAATCATTGTGATTTTTCCCAAAAGCTCATTGAAGCGATGAGTGCCTTGTTCCATAAGAATATAGAGAATTAATGGTTTGCACTTACCACCAATTATACCTAATGTTACTTCAATTTCTGAATTTACTACGATTTTTTCTTGCATGGTCGACCTCAAAATTATGCAGTAAAAATTACTGTAAGATATATATTACTTCGCTAGAAATAAGTCAATATAGTTACCTCAATTACACTTAAACAAAAAAATAGTGGTAGAGTTACCACTATTTTTTATAGATATAAATTTTTTATTTATTTTTGCAT
>CAYJDN010000399.1:0-1700 GCA_964368925.1 uncultured Desulfovibrionaceae bacterium
GGGATTACTTCTTCATAGTTTTTATTAAAATCCTTACTCATAAAGTCACGCTTTAAGCACCATAAATACATATAGGCGATATGATTTGCGCCTTGGAATTGTTCTTGTTCTTCGCTTGGAAGCATATTGTTTGAGAAATGCGATAGGACATTATCGTAAGTATGGAGAGGCATTATTTTTCCTTTGTTGAGCAAATTTATAAAAAGGTTAATCTATACACATAAAAAATCTGCTCTTTATAATTGTTGAAAGAGCAGATTTTTTGTCTTATAGACTTTGTATGTAAGCGTTAATATTGTCAATGTCATCTTGTGAATAGCTTCTGAAAATATCTTTCATAGGCTTGAATTTTGAAGAAGTGTCATCTCTAATTCTTTTTAATTGTTTTTCAAATTCAGTAGAGTTTAGTTTATTAAGTCCACGGCCACTTGCATCTGCTTTATGACAAGAGATGCAGTTTTTATACAATTCTTTTCCTTTGCTTGTGTCAGCGCTTAATGCGTGATGAAAAGAAAAGACAAGAAAAAGGCAGGTAGATAAGGCTAAAATACTTTTTGCATATAAAACTCCTTTTTATGTATTAACTTTATTATAGTCTAAAAAGGATAGAGTGACAAGTGTATTATAAAGCTATTTAAAAGCCTGTATTACAGCGGAATATATTTTGTTTTCATGTTTTAATGGCGCATTTTTAAGCCAAGAATCAATAATATGACTGCTTTTTTCATGCAAAGTGATGGAAACATCTTGAAAATTATGCTTCTCTAGCATTGTTTTCATCTCTGAAACACTTAAAGCGTTTCCTATGCAAGATGCTGATTTGTTGGATTTAAATTCAATTTTTAATGCTTCATCAAAGTGATCGTCAAAAAGAATATCACATAGTAGAAGTCGCCCTTGTTCTTTCAACACTCTTTTGCATTCTTTTGTTGCTTGTTCTTTGTTTGGTGAAAGATTTAGTACACAATTTGAAATAATAATATCTATACTATTGTTTTCTATGGGTAAATGTTCAATTTCACCAAGTCGAAACTCTACATTTTTATAATGGTATTCGAAAGCTATTTCTCTTGCTCTAGTAAGCATTTCTGGTGTCATGTCTACACCAAAAACCTTCCCCTCTTCGCCAACTTCATGCGAAGCTAAAAAGCAATCAAAACCAGCACCACAGCCAAGATCTAGCACATTTTCGCCTTTGCGATATTGCGCATAATTTTTAGGATTAGAACAACCAAGAGCAAGATTTGCTTCTTTGGGTACTTTAGCTAAATCCTCTTTTGTGTAGCCAAGTATGTCATTCTCGCAAGAGCAAGAAAAAGATTGCATGCCAAAATCTTTGAGTTTTATAGCTTGACTATATTGTTTTCTTATTTTTTGCCTAATGCTATCGTGCAATAAAGCTGTCATATTCTTCCTTTTTATATAATTATAATATTTCTTCAAATAAATTTATATACTTGTTCATGTCAATATAATTTAGGGAATAAGGCTTGTCAACATGCCTTGCGATTAGGGTGTATTTCTAAATTAATTCTTTTGCTTTTTGGCGATATAGCCAAAGTTTCTTCTACAAGCTAAAATTATCTGTATTGCTAAGAACTATTTTTGCCGACATTAAGCTTCGTCAAAAGTTTTTATCTTTCGATCATTTATGTTTGGATAAACTCCCTCAAGAAAAAAACTTTGTTCCTTGCCAAAAA
>CAYJDN010000400.1:0-1674 GCA_964368925.1 uncultured Desulfovibrionaceae bacterium
GCTTTCTAAATAACTCATATCTTGTGGGTTATGATGATAAAGAACAAATAAGACAAGCTTTGCTTGATATACTAAATGGTGAAAAAATACAGATAATAACTGAAAATTCAAAAAGCAAGAACAAAATCGAAGAGGTTAAATATCTTTCGCCTGTTGAATCGGCTTATTGTGTTTTAGCTGTTGCAACGAACAATAATCCAACTACAGATGGAGTCAATCCTGCACAATCACGTGAAAATCGTGTAGAAAATATTATAAAGGATATGTTTCTAAAAAGTTCAAGTAAAGACATGGAAGAAAATCCTGATAATGTAATGACTAGAAAAGCTTTAGATAATACTTTTGATAAAAACTATGTCCCCGATAAAACAGTAAATAGTCTTGTGCTTGATTCTATGAAAAATCTTTTTGAAGATTTAGCTGTGAGAGTTGGATACAATGATCTGTTGAATAGAATGCAAAGTCAAAGTCTGAGTCAATATCAGGTTGAACTTTCGACACTTTTTAAAAATCCAGAATTTAAAGATAAATTACTTCCACTTGTAATTATGAATTCTTTTGCACAGTCAGGGGAAAATAGTATATCAGAGTTTTCAAATAATATATCAAAGCATAGAGAGCTTGTTATTAAATGTTTTACAGATCAAGAGGTAAGTCCTACTGCTTCAGCCTTGTTATATGATCTTCTTGAATCAAATAAGGATAGAGTTGCAAATGTTGAAAAGACATTAGATTATGCAGTTGGAGCATATGCTTTTTCCTCTATACAAAGTGTAGTTGCAGATATTTTTACAGGTGGACTAATGAGTACAACTGCTAAAGATTTGAGGCAAGATAGTTTGAAGATGCTTCGTCAAATTCCAGAATCTAGCGTACTTAAATTATCTAATGAAAAATCTGCTTCTATAGCTCTTCCCTCAAAAATATCTCCTTTAACAGCCGGGGTTTCACTTGCTAAAGTCGATGGAATGAATTTGACACGCGACACTGCAGGAAAAATACATTTGTCAATTTCTAATGCTCTCTTTGCGAGTGGAAAAGTTGGCGCAAACTTTGCCGATCTTGCAACTGTAAAAGTTGAAGGAGAAGGTGGAATTATGCAAGATCTTCATTTTTCCTTCAACAATGATGAAGCTTGTGCGTATTTCATGGGTGATTTTTTAGCAGGTGAAGCAGATATGCATTCCTTGCAATTCTGCTCCTCTGTTTCTGATTATAGTGGAAAAACGATTAGTGGAAGTATAGAAGTAGGTGTTGGACTTGAATATGAAGAAGATATTTTTACTTTAGAATTAGGAGCAAGAGCAAAAGCTAAAGGTGGCACATCATATAGTGTAAGTAATTCAGGAAATATAAGAACTACCACCACTGAACAATCCTTCTATCTTGGTATTACAACAGGAATAAATCTACATTTTGAGAATAAATATTTGCAGGATTTACAAAAGAGAAAAGATCTTGCCAAACAATTAAATACAGTTTATGAAGACACGCTATCGGCTATTGAAAAAAGAAATAATAATATAGGAGAAAATGGGCTATATGCAACTTTTGAGGATGTCAGACAACTAAAAGATGAAATTATTGCAAATGGAAACGATATAAAAGAATATATTGCAGACACTAAGAATTTAATAAATAATGTAGAAAACAAAGAAGAAGAGGAATCAGCAG
>CAYJDN010000401.1:0-1662 GCA_964368925.1 uncultured Desulfovibrionaceae bacterium
TTTCGCTTTTCATCAAGTGATTGAGTGAGGTTTTCATTCAATCTATCAAAGAATTGTAAGCATTGTTCTTGCTCTTCTTTTGTAAAATTTTTCCATAATACTGTGTTGAGATTATTGGAAATTTGCCAAAAGTTGTTTTGAAATGCTTTACCCTCTTCTGTAAGACAGAGTTTTTTAATTCTCGTATCCTTTGTGTCAGCTTCTCTAGTAATAAACCCAATTTTTTCTAATTTATCAACTAAAACAGTAAGAGTGCTTTTACAACGGCCAATATCTTGTGCAATTTTTGCCATTGTCTGCTTATCTTCCTTGTATAGTTGAACAAGTATGTTACCATGAGAGGTAACAAGACCTTTAACACCCGCTCTTTCTATACTCTTAGTTATATAATTTTCAATTTTATAGCGTAAAGTAGAAATAGCTTTTGGAAGTGAAGCCTTTGATATATCAGAATTAATTTGTGACATATACAACCTTATTTATAAAACGTTACAAACTAAATTAAAAGTAAAATAGTTTGATATCGAACATTATAGGTCTTGATTAGATATTTGTCAAATCAAATTTTTCCTATTCTTTTGGAGCTTTGCTTGGAGGGTCTTCGTCGCCGTGGTAAATCTTCGTTTTAGGCGGCGCAATTTTTTGACCTTCCCTAATTGTTTCAAGCACTACTTTGTGCAATGAGGGGAATATATCTTTAAAATTAGTTGTCGAAATTTTTTGTGTTTCAATAAATTTTACAGCTATTTCTTTGCTTACTTGTAAGGCTTCTTTGTTCAGCTTCGATATAGCTTGTTCATTGTGATAGGCCATTTTAAACTCTCTTTTTTTGATTAAGCAATAAAAAACAAATAACACACAGGAAAACATATTGCTATGAGAATTACAAGGTATAGTTTATATTAATTGATTTAATGTATGATGTCAAGAAAATAGGTGAAAGTTAAAAATACAAAGGGTTTAGCAATGGTTAAACTGCAAGTAGAACTAAGTAGAATTAAGTAGAATAACAGCTCAAGCAAGTATAAATAATAAAATTTGGGAATATAGAAAAATCTATCTTTGTAATTTACTTCCAAATTTTCTTTCTAAACCATGAACCTTGAGGAAAATAAAGACTTATATATGGAGCATTCTTTTCCCAAAAAGATAATGCTCGTTTACCAGCATTTTCAAAAAAATCTTCATTAATAAGAGAGTTTGCGAGCTTTTTCTTTTCTTCAATACCATTAGGCAAGTCTTCTATATGGTGAGTGACAACTTTTGCTTTTGAAAAAAGTCTGAAACGACCGCCTTCATAAAAGAATGGAGTAAGGCGATTTAGAAATAATTTCTTCAAGCTTGAAGGCGCATTAATAGAGCGTAGACTCTCAAAAATATGCACACTTAATTTCGCCTCTAAAACACTTTTTTTGAAATCTGTTTCAGGTGAATCTTTCCATTCAAGTAAGGCTTTATTGCTATCTAAAACAGTTTTTTTAACTACAAAGAAATCAACCGCCAGCGATTGACGGCTTTCAATCCAAATTGTTGTAGATAAATCTTTATTATTATGTATAGCTTCAAGTATAAGAGTTTCGTCTAAAAGCCAAAAGTCTGATTCAATAAAGATAACATATTCAAATTCATTACGATTTTCTAAATTCTTGCGTGCGCTTTGCA
>CAYJDN010000402.1:0-402 GCA_964368925.1 uncultured Desulfovibrionaceae bacterium
GTCCCACAACATAACTAGCTGAAGATATTGCGAAAACACTTGACTACTTCTATACTGTGTGTTATCTATAAATTAATGCAGATGTAATTTATTTTATTACTCTTGCTTTTATCAAATGTTTTTTTGATAAATATGATGAACCCCAGAAGTACGATGACTTCATGATACAAGGTTGATGAACGGAATTTTCCAACTGCCACGATGGGCTCGAACAATAAAAAAAGGATATTTCATATGCCTAATACTTTGTTGCGCGCATCTGATGCCGCTAAATATCTTGCTATAAGCAAATCTACTTTCTGGCGCTGGGTTGCTGAGAAAAAACTCCCACAAGGGATTCACCTTTCTGCTCGTTGTACAGTATGGCGAACAGCTGAGCTTGATGCTTTTATTGTATCAATG
>CAYJDN010000402.1:412-1662 GCA_964368925.1 uncultured Desulfovibrionaceae bacterium
ATGCAAAATTAAGTAAAACCTAGACGAGCTCTTTTTATTGACGAATATAGACAAACGTATTCATTGATAGAAAGAGCTCCTTTTTTACTTATTTTTTTTGTTTTCCTTAGTGGACAGGAACGTCGTACGTACTTTTTTTAATCGGCTAAAGCCTCTCAAAAAAAGATACTACGCCTCTCCTGCTCTGCGAGGCTATTCGAGTGTATCTATAATTTAAAGAAATAGAGGTTTTTCAGAATGAAAGAAAAAAGAGAGAAAAGAATAAATTTATCGCTAACAGAAAAGCAATATATCGAGCTTGAAAGAAAAGCAAAGCTCGCTGAATTAAAATTAATCAAGTTTGTAACTTTAACTATTCTCGGAGCGACTATCTACACCGCTACAGAAAAATTATTTAGAAATCAAATGAACACTGATTATCGTAAACAAATTGGTTTCCTTAAAATGCTTTTGAGAGATTGTGAGTTAACGAGTGAAGCCTCACGAATTGCGGAAGCAACTATAAACGATTTCACACATAAAGTTGAACAACTTGAAAATGATGAGGTAAATAATGATAAAAGCTGGAATAATCATCAAGAAAATAAAAGCTAAAAACAGAAATATTAGAGCTACTTTCAACTATATTCTCAATAGAGCGGGTAGAGGGCGTAAAGAACATAAAGTTGAATATTCTGGTAGTGTAAACTTTCTATACGATGATATTAATAAACAAATCAAAGAAATAGAGCAAAGGCATAAAAAATATATTTTATGCGGTGGTACTGTTACTCCTGATATGCACCTTGTCTTGTCCTACCCGACAAATTTTATTATGAGCGAAGATGAATATAGGAAAGATGTACTTGCTTTGTTACGACATCTAGGAATGGAAGACAATGCTTATCTTTGGGCTGTACATTCAAATACAAAGAATACGCATATCCATTTGTATGTAGATAGGATTAATCCCTCCACAGTAACCTTTGATACTTCAAGGGGAACTTGCTTTGAAACAACTACAGCTGGCACAGTCAGGCGACATGAAAGCAATTGTTTTCAAGCGGCTTGCTATGAGTTGTCAATAAAGTATGGCTACCCTACAAAGCAATACAGAGTTGACGATAAAGGCAATCCTCAAAATTATGTCAAAAGCCAATTCACAAGGGTCAACCCAAAAGACAAAAAAGCGGTAGCAATATCAAGTAAATCCAATACTATTATTCAAGAATTTCTTGCTAAGGAAGATAGAAAATGGAGCGACTTACTCT
>CAYJDN010000403.1:0-845 GCA_964368925.1 uncultured Desulfovibrionaceae bacterium
TTCATAAGAATTAAGTAAGGACGCCAATTCTTTAAAAATATATAAGTCTAGATGAGAAACAATGCCTTCTTTTTCATAAATAGGCATAAACACTTGTGGTTCTTGTAGAATGCCATTGGCACTTTGTCTGCGAACTTGCACTTTTGCACCAAGCAATTTATTTGTAATCATATCTATACGTGGTTGTAAAAATATGAAAAATTTATTTGAATCTATTTCACACAATAAATCGCCCTGAAGCATAGTATCGTATTTTCTATTTCTTAAATCAATAGCATAAAATTCTTTCTTTGCTTTATACATCTTATTATCGGCTATTTCAATTTGCTTAGTAATATCACCTTGCGCTTCTGTCCAAGAATGGCCAATAGAGGCTTTTAGCTCATTTTCATTGTCTAATCTTGTTCGTAATTGTAGAATTTGTTCCTCAAATTCATGCTCTAAGATGTCTTCAATTATAATTACAAATTCATCACCACCAATACGATAGACAGTGTCATCAAAAATTTCTGTAAGTAATTTAGATAGTTTTAGAATTAATGAATCACCATATTTATGGCCTTTAGTGTCATTTGTTTGCTTTAGTCCATCTATATCGACATAGATAACGCCAAGATTTTTTGGAGTACTTTTTTCAAATTCATTCAATTTTACACTATAGCTATGTCTATTTTTTAAACCTGTTAATCCGTCTAAATAGCTCAATTTATGTAATGTTTTAATCAATTCATTCTTATCTTTAAAGTCAGAAATAAAACGAGCAGCAGAGCGCAACACATTAGTATTTTTTATGTTTTTTGCAGGATTATCAACTCCAAGAAATCCAACATAATTACTGCCATTTA
>CAYJDN010000403.1:855-1659 GCA_964368925.1 uncultured Desulfovibrionaceae bacterium
AAAGGCGCTGCAACTAATGATTCAATGCCTTGTTGTGTAAGAACTTCATAATAGAGCGAATTTCTATGAATAGGATTATTCATACTATCAATATAAAATTCACCATTCATTTTAAAATTTTCAAACCAAAAAACCGTATCTTCGGCAGGAACTCCTTGTAAATTGTCGATTTGTGGCTCTATATCTTCTTTACAAAATTCATAAGTATTGTTTAAAATATCAGGTCCTGCATATTCAAATATGTAGGCTCTTTCGGCGTCGTAATAATTTGCTATATAACTCAAAGCCTTATTGATAGATGTGTCAACGGATTGAGAAGAATGTAATAAATTAATACATTCTGTAAGAATTTCATGTTCTTCGATGCGGCTTTTTAATTCACGTTCATGCGCACCATGGGCGATGTTGGTTGCAATGCCACATCTTAATAATTTATTATGCCTATTTGTAATAATAGTAAATAAATTAAGTGGTTGATCTAGGATTGTGCTATAGCTTTTCCAATTATAAAAGTTTTCTTTATTGACAATTTCCATAGTACAGCAAGAACAAGGAATATCAGAACCAAAAAGTATCTGATAGCATTTTTTGCCTTTCCATCTTTTTTCATCTGGATTACCTAGCGCAATTTTCAAACTAGGATTGATATATACCAAGTCATAGCTAAGAGAGTCGCATACATACACATAAGACTCTGCAATATCAACAAATAATCTAAGTAGATTGTCTTCAACCATTATAAAGTCCTCATTTAGGGGAAAGTATATGTGAGCACAATGGAAATAATATATAGTATATTGTCAG
>CAYJDN010000404.1:0-1629 GCA_964368925.1 uncultured Desulfovibrionaceae bacterium
AATCTGTCACTTTTAGATTGAATCCTATATGAGAATAGGTGTATTTATGGTCATAGCCAAAAGGAAGATTTCCTAATTGCATATTGAAACGATTTTTACAAGTATCATCTTTTCCTGGAGGACACCAACAATCACGCCCCCAATCTCTAAATGACATAATAATTCGATAAAGCTTTGCATCATTAGTTACTAATGCTCCGCCTTCCCCCATAGTCATGTGGTGTGCAGGATAAAAAGAATAAGTACCAATATGTCCAATACTTCCAACTTTTTTGCCTTTATATTCAGCACCAAGAGCATCGCAAGAATCTTCAATAAGCCATAGATTATGTTTTTCGCAAATAGCAATAATATCATCAAGTTCAAAAGTTGAACCTAAAGTATGCGCAATCATAATAGCTTTTGTTTTTGGCGAAATTGCATTTTCAATTTGAGCTATATCAATATTATAGGTGTCTAGCTCACAATCAACAAAAACAGGAATAAGCCCTTGTTGAATCATTGGATTTATAGTTGTAGGAAAACCTGCGGCTACTGTAATAACTTCATCGCCTTCACGCAATTGTCTTTCGCCTAATTTGTGCGAAGTGAGGGCTGATAGTGCAAGTAAGTTTGCACTTGAACCTGAATTTGTTGAAAGAGCGTATTTTACACCCATATATTCAGCAAATCTGCTTTCAAATTCATCATTAAATCTGCCAGCTGTAAGCCACATATCAAGTGATGCATCAACCATTGCGGCAAGGTCGTCGCCATCAAGCAATTTCCCAGATGGTGGAATATAGTTAAATTCTCTTTCTTTACCAAAAACTTCTTGGTAATATTCTTTCACTGACTCTTGGACTTTTTTTCTTAATTCTTGTTCCATTTTATATCTCTTTCAAATTCGTTAATTTGTTTATTAGTAAATTCAAGCATATCGGTAGAATTATTATAAAATTCTTTATACCATTCCACTGTTTTTTCTATTGCTGTTTCTGTTCCATATGTAGGAACCCAAGCAAGCATTTCCTCTGCTTTTTCAATATTGAGCATAAGAAGCCCTGCTTCGTGAAGTTCATCTTTTTTCTCGACTTTTACTTCACCTTGTCCGTATGCTTCAACAATTTTTTGCGCTACATCAGCAACTTTCCACACACCTTCTTTCGTAGGGCCAAAGTTAAAGCCCTGAGCATATTTTTCACCACTTTCAAAAAGAAGTTGCCCTAGGAGCAAATAGCCAGATAGAGGCTCTAAAACGTGTTGCCAAGGTCGAACAGCAACTGGATTTCTAATGCTAATAATTTCTTTCTTATTGATAGCGCTAATACAATCAGTCACAAGTCTATCCAGTGCCCAATCACCGCCACCTATGACATTGCCAGCCCTTGCTGTCGCCATAGCAAAAGGTTTGCCTCCTTGCAAGAAAGAACGACGATAAGATGAAGAAAGAAGTTCAGCACAAGCTTTAGAAGAAGAATACATATCATAGCCGCCCATAGGCTCATCTTCTTTGTATCCATGCTCTACTTCTCTATTCTCATAACATTTATCAGTTGTGATATTTACAAAAGTTTTCACGCTTGCACATTTTCGTGCAGCTTCAAGAACATTTAATGTACCTATAACATTTGTTTCATAAGTCATTAG
>CAYJDN010000405.1:0-1629 GCA_964368925.1 uncultured Desulfovibrionaceae bacterium
GGAGAGTTACATTCATTATTTGCTTGTAAGGTTAATATCTTTATGAAATGATGCATGTTGTTTTTTGAGTTTGCCTAATTTATGATTTGTGAAGACTGTTAACCTATAGAATGGATAAAGCCCGAGTTTATCGACGGTAATTGTATGCAAAATAATATAGAATCCTTGAAAAATTCAAGCTTTTTAAATGCCTTAGATAGGGTTATATTAGAAACTACAAATCTTGATGCTAGCCATTTAAGTGCGATTTTAGAAGCTGTTCCTCTATGCGTGAATTTATGGAATAGTAAGACGCAGAATATTTTGTGCAATAATGTTGCAGCAGAACTCTTTGAGCTTGAAAGTAAAGATGAATATTTAGAAAAATTTTATGCTCTTTCGCCTGAATTTCAACCTGATGGCAGAAATAGTGCCGAAGCTGCCGCTTATTTCATACAACAAACTCGAAAAACTGGCTTTCAAAAATTTTATTGGTTGCATTGCAAGCTTAATGGCGAAGAAATTCCTGCTGAGGTCACATTGCATAAATTGCAAGTATGTGATGATGAGGGAGAGCATCTTATAGCTGGATTTACTCGTGATTTGCGCCCTGAACTTATGGGTAATAGCGATAATAATTGGTCAGACGGCTATTTTTTCAATCAAATTTCTAATAGAACTATGTTTAATGCTATTGCTGATCTTTCTGCTGAATGGTTCTATGCCTATGATAATAGAACAGAAAAAATCCAATTCTTCGGCGCTGGTATTGATATTTTGGGGCTTTCTCCAAATGTTGAACCATACCCTGAAAAAATACTAGAAGCAAATTTGGTCTATGAAGATGATATGCCTATCTTTATGGAAATTGTTGAAGCTTTTAGAAATGGCATAAATAAACCTTTTGATTTACGTTTTGTAAAGCCAAGTGGTGAAGTGCGTTATTATCGAGTGTCGTACAAAACTATTTTAGACATAAATAACAAACCTTTATTCGTTGTAGGTAGAATTTCTGATATTAATGATCAAAAATCTTTAGAAGTTTTATCACAAACAGATCAGCTCACAAATTGTTTTAATAAAATCACCACACAAAATTTAATTTCTTCTGCATTGGTAAATTATAAAGATTCAGCACACGCTTTCTATATTATTGATATTGATAATTTTAAAACTATTAACGATACCTTTGGACATCAATTTGGCGATAAAGTGCTTTATGAAGTTTCGAGAGATTTAAAAAAGCAATTTAGAGAAGAAGACATTGTAGGCCGTTTAGGTGGTGATGAATTTATTGTTTTTATAAAAAATATCACTGATTTAAACCTTATACGACAAAAAGCGCAAGCTGTAGTTGATGTTTTGAAAAAAAGTTTTTCCACAGATAATGGCACACATTCCATTTCTGCTAGTGTTGGTATTGCTCTTTACCCTAAAGATGGCACTAATTATCAAGATTTATATAAATCGGCTGATAAAGCGCAATATAGAGCCAAACAAAATGGTAAGAATTGTTATGCATTTTATTCAAATTTATCATTGCAAAATGATGTGCAAACATTCACACTTCTTGAAAGAGCAAATAGGGTAGCAAACACCTATACTGACTATAACTTTATTGATTCTATATTCCAAATTTTTTCTGCTTCT
>CAYJDN010000406.1:0-1619 GCA_964368925.1 uncultured Desulfovibrionaceae bacterium
AAAAGCATACATATTCAGCTTTCTCAATAAAGGTGTTTTCCCAATTTGTGTCAAGCATATCATCAAAAGAAGTCCAACCATGTTGTCTTTCTTCGGCTGAATCGTCGATATCTTGAAAAGAATATTTTCTTAGTAATTCTAAAAGATTATTCTTTGTTTCGCTTGGAACTTTTTCAGTAACTTTAAAACGTGTAAAACTTGATGTTGAAGATAAAAATGCCATAGAATACCTCTAGTTATGAATTGTCATTTGTTTGTGAATCCGTGATGAAATAGAAAAGTACACCAAGAACGAGAAAAAGGATAGATATAAATATCATTGTTTGTGAATAAGCTAAAACGCTCAAGAGTGAGCCATAGAGTACTGGACCGAGTGCTTGACCTAGTTTGTCAGCAAATCTTTGTGTTGTGATAGCACGCAAAATTCCAAATTTTTCAGATATATCTTGGTTTAAGATAAAAGAAGAAAGAGTTGGGCCAATAATGGCTGCTGCAATGCCTAAGAAAAAGACGCTTACAAATAATAAGTAAGGATTCAAGGAGCTTAGTGATAATGAAATAAAGACTAAACTCACACCAAATAAGATTATAAGACGTTTATTTTCAAAGTTTCTAAAATATTTCGTAAGCTTAGGAGCTATGTAAATTTGTACTAAGCCGTAGGAAATAATCGTTCTTGAAATGGAAGCTGTGGAAAAATTTAATTCGCTTAATACTATAGGTACGCCAAAATTGAGCAAGCCTATTTGTACAAATGACAAAGGAATAAGGATTAATAATAGTCCAAAAATAATATTTTTATGGGTTAAGTAATTTAAGTAACTGATTTTTTTTACTTTGCAATTTTGTTGATTATTATTTTGATCTACTTGCGCATTTCCTTCATAATAAGGGCGCATAAAGAATATAATTGTAAACATAGAGCATAGGGAAACGACAGCGGCAAGAATGAAAACAGATTGAGGTGACAATTGTGTGCTTAAAATACCACCCGTAATAACTCCACTTAAATAACCAGAATAAATTCCAGCAGTTACAAGGGCAAAAGCTAATGATCTATTCCTAGGCGTAGGCACATTGCCAAAAACAAAATAATAGCTTGATAACCATATAAAACCGTAGGCGAAGCCCGAGATCATTCTTGAGAGTATCAAAGCAGTAGGATTAAAGGCAAAAGCACTTGCTATAGAGCCAATTGCATAGCAAATTGTTCCTATGAAAAAGGCGTTTTGCCAGCCGAATCTGTTAGTAATTCTTTGCACAAAAAGGAAGGAAAAAAGCGTTGTACCAAATTCAAAAGTTGCAGGAAAACTACTTGCTACAATAGGGTTTATTCCAAAAAATCCAAAGTCTTGAGTGAGTTTCAACATGCTAATTGGTAAGAAAGAAATTGTGAGCGAAGTTGCAAAATTACAAATTGCAATAGCGCCACGAATATAAGATATTGGAATAAGTTGCTTTTCTTCGTCGTATGAATGTAGATGTTTCTTGCGTGATTTGGGAAGAGAAATGAAAATAACATATTCAGTGCCAGCAAGCAAAGAAATGACGAAAACAGTTAAAATATCTGCTACAGCAGAAATCATTTTTGAAATAATTTCACTATTGCCTAAGGAAAT
>CAYJDN010000407.1:0-1618 GCA_964368925.1 uncultured Desulfovibrionaceae bacterium
CACGTCTACGTTTTGGTGGACGACAACCATTGTGAGGAATTGGGGTAACATCACGAATAAATGCAACCTTGAAACCAGCAGTGTTAATAGCGCGCATTGCCGCTTCTCTACCAGTACCTGGGCCTTTTACATAAATTCCGACGGTACGCATTCCATTATCCTGTGCTTTCTTAGCCGCTGTTTCAGCAGCAATTTGAGCAGCAAAAGGAGTTGACTTACGTGAACCTTTAAAACCACTTTGGCCTGCAGAAGCCCAGCTTACTGCGTTACCACGTGTGTCTGTAAAGGTAATGATGGTATTATTAAAGGAAGCTTGAATAAACGCTAATCCAAGCGGAATATTCTTCTTCTCTCTTTTTTTTGCACCACGTTTGGCTTTTGCCATAATCCAGTTCCTTCTAAAAAGTTATAATACACGACGCCTAATTAGGCGGCGTCAAACTATTTTTTCTTACCTACAGCACCGCGACGTGGTCCTTTACGAGTACGAGAATTCGTCTTCGTTCTTTGACCTCTACATGGTAATCCACGACGGTGACGAAGACCACGATAGCAGCCTGCGTCCATTAAACGTTTAATATTAGACGCTACTTCACGACGAAGATCACCTTCAACTTTGTAATTAGCTTCTAATTCCTTACGGATTTCGTTAATTTCTTCCGCAGATAAATCATCAATACTACGGTTCCAATCGATTTTTGTATCTTCTAAAATCTTTAGAGCCGTTACGTTACCTATACCAAAAATATAAGTGAGTGCGATATCCGCACGCTTGCCTCTTGGCAATTCTACACCAGCAATACGAGCCACTTTATACTCCTGCTTCCTTGTGCATAAATGTTATGTCTGTTTCAATACTACCGAGCAACGAAAGGTCTATCCTTGACGTTGCTTGTGACGAGGATTTTCACAAATGACGCGTAAAACGCCCTTGCGTCGAATAACCTTGCATTTAGGACAGATTGTTTTGACGGATGGTCTGACTTTCATCTCTTCCGCTCCCCCGATTGTTTAGTTTTTCCAATACAGTTTTCTAGTCGTTAAACTTTTGAACTGATACAATTAGCTTTTTCTTCAACTTTTGTCAAGCAGAAGATTAAAATTTAATTACTTTTCCATATCTAACTGATATTATTAGCTTAATTACAAGCCCTTAAAGTTAGCCGCATCGCTTAATATGCGTGGGCCGCTTGAAGTTATTGCAATTGTGTTTTCCCAGTGGGCTGCTAGCTTCCTATCTTTGGTTACCGCTGTCCAACCATCGGCTAAAATATCTACATCATAAGAGCCTTGTGAAAGCATGGGTTCAATGGCTAAAACCATTCCAGCTTTTAAGGGTAATGGTGCAATTTCATTAGTAACAAAACAAGGCACTTCTGGTTTTTCGTGCAAGTTTGTACCAATGCCATGGCCTACGAAGCGTCTAATCACTCCATAGCCATTGCCTTCTGCATGTGTTTGAATTGCAGAAGATATGTCACGCAATGTATTGCCTGGCACTGCCATAGCAATCGCTTTGTCTAAGCATTCACGAGTGGTTACTACTAATCTATCAGCTTCTGCCGAAACCGTACCAACATAAGCAGTACGTGCCGCGTCTCCGTAGAAACCTTTATAA
>CAYJDN010000408.1:0-1580 GCA_964368925.1 uncultured Desulfovibrionaceae bacterium
TTGAGTTCAAAATCGCCATAGCGAAGTTTCGCAAATGGTTCTTTTTTGATGTATATTTTGTATATACGACGGAAAATTTCTGAACGGTAGTTTGGACGATACATTTCATGGCCGTTTGTCGCTTCAAATAAGTGACAAGCGTCTGAACATGAGTTACATTGTGCGCAATACTCTAAAGTTGTTTCGAGCATTGGTAAGAATGTCCAGTTATTTTCTTCAGTGAGAAGTTTTCTAAAACCGTTTAAGAATTTTTCAACAATAGCATCTTCTTCTTGCTTAGATTTAGGCATTGGAATTTGTAAGATTGAAAGATCATCTAAGATTGTACAAAATTCATTTTTTTGATCTTCTGTCCATTCTGTCCATTCGTGATCTTGAAGTGATACACGTGGGATTGGCTTTAGATCTTTGATGTCGAGATGTACAAATTGTCCATCTTTAGTAGATATATCGGTAAGTTTAAGATTTTTCATTGTAGCGTTCCTTATTCTTTATCAGCTGATTGTGCAGGGTTGTGCATTGCAATATCTGCCCAAGTTTTGTTGCCATCACCAGCAATGTGGCCTGCTGACCAAGTAGGTTTTTTACCTAAGTTTGCACCAATTGCATCGTTTAATTTCTTGTCATCAAGAGTTGGAGCGTCATCCCAACGAATGTTGTGCCATGTGAAGTACTTCATGAAGAAGTGCGCCATGTGTGTTGCAGGCACAAAAGCAATGATAGCAACTGTTAAGATCGCTAAGACTGTGTATCCTAATGAGAAAGTTAAACTTGTATCAAAGGTGAAAAGGCCTTTAAGGAAGCTAACATTTTCAGAGAAGAATGATGGTGAAGCCATGTAAGCAAATAATGCTAAAGTAGCCCAAGCACCAAAAAGAAGAAGGTTGAAATAGTGCTCAGGTGTTGTGTAAGTTCTTAATTGTTCGTTAGTAAGACGTCTGTGCAAGAGTAATGCAGCACCGATAACGATACCTGCTAAACCAATAACAGCTACTAAGTTACCTAAAGGAGCAATTAAACCACTTACTAAACCGTCTAAGATGCCAATTCCGTTAAGAATTAATGCTAAAATAGAAAGTAAGAATGAGCCAAAGCATAAGTAGATACCCGCATGGAATGGGTATGTACGCATCCAAAGATCGCGGTTATGTTTGAAAGTGAGGTGAAGAAGAAGCATTTCTTCAGCAAGGCCTATAGCCATACCCATTAATGAATGAGTACGGGCTTTATGCCACCAGCCTGATTCTTCAAGGTAAGAGCCGCCCCATTTCGCACGTTCGCCTTCATGTGGAACTGGGTAGAGTTCCCAACGAATGTGTAATGGACGGGACATGAATTTCTTTGCTTTTGTGATCACAAGAACGAAAAATAATGCGATGCAAACATAGCAAATAAGGTAAGTAAGCGCAGTCATGAGCTATCTCCTAGGTCAAATAAATTGGTTAAAAATACTCTTGGAACTATATACAAAAAGTTCTTTAAGGTCAATATTTTTTTGCAAGCTTTCCTCTCTTTTTTATTTTTAGACCTTCTTAAATCTTATAAGTAATCATTATTGTTAAGAAGTCAAACATTTAAAA
>CAYJDN010000409.1:0-1580 GCA_964368925.1 uncultured Desulfovibrionaceae bacterium
TAATTTATTATACTGCATTATAAATATTATTTTTTTTATTTATAGCGCCTATATTAATAATAAATACGCTTTTTATTAAACATACATGTATAAAAATAAAATGCACATTTTTTTTTAGTATTTATGCGCCTAATATATCGCAGAATGATTTAATTTTCTACCTTTTATGAAATTCAAAAGTATTTGCCTTTTTTATAAACTTTCTCTATGTTTATAAAAAAAGTGAAATTACTTCGGAGGAATTATGAATATAGATTGGATTATGAACGTTATCAACACATTAGCGAAAATTGGGCCTACGGAAGACGGCGGTTCAAATAGAATGGGCTTCACTGACGCTGATATGCAAGCTCGTGAATACTTCATCTCGCTCATCAAAGAAATAGGATTAGAATATCGCCTCGACCACTTCGGAAATATTTTTGCAAGACTTGAAGGAAGCGATAAAAATGCGCCCGTCGTCGCAACTGGTTCACATATAGATACAGTGCCAAACGGCGGTCACTACGACGGAATATTGGGAACAGTACTCAGCTTAGCCGCAATTAAACAAATCAAAGAAGAAAACTTCGAGCATACATACCCCATCGAACTCATCGTTTTTCAATTAGAAGAATCAAGCCGATTCTCACACGCAACAATGGGAAGTAAAGTCATTGCTGGACGTGACGTTTGTAAAATGTGGGCTAATGCACAAGATAAAGACGGAATCACCCTACAAGAAGCACTAAAATCTCGTGGCTTTGATTTCGATAAATTACCAGAATCTGCAAGAAAAGCAGAAGAATTCAAGTGCTTTATAGAAGCTCACATAGATCAAAGTAAAGACTTGGAAAGAGCAGAAAAATCTGTAGGTATAGTCGAAGCAATCGCAGCGCCAATACGCTCAAAAGCCATTGTCAAAGGACGTGCTGACCATTCAGGTTCAACTCAAATGGAACACAGAAAAGATGCCCTAGTCGCCGCTTCTGAACTCGTACTTGCAATCAACAAACTTGCCGTCGAATACTCAAGTAAAAAAATCGTCGCTACCGTCGGGAATGTAAAAGTATTCCCAGGCGCTATGAATGTCGTGCCAGGATTCGTAGAACTCTTCATAGATCTACGTGGTATTGATAAAAATGTCATGGAAGAAGTTTTCCAAAAAATTCAAGATGCCGCAAAAGAAATTGATAATACTCACGAAATTTCTACCACTTTCGAACTACTTAGCTCAGAAAAACCCGTAAGTATGGATAGCGAAATCAAAAATACCCTGAGAAATGCTTGCGATGGACTCAATATTCCATACGAAAATGTCATCAGCGGTGCAGGGCACGACGCTATGAATATCGCAAGCCTAACCCCAACAGGTATGATATTTATAAGAGGAAAAGGCGGAATAAGCCACAATCCAGAAGAATTTGCAAGCGTAAACGATATCGAAGATGGATACAAAGTACTTTGCGAAAGTTTAAAGCAATTGGCAAAATAGAATTTTAATAAGACTTTTTGTGGGAGAGAAAACCAAAACTTTTTAGTTTTTAGTTTTTTTGGGGGAGAGGAAAACCAAAACTTTTGAAAAAGTTTAGGTTTTCCTC
>CAYJDN010000410.1:0-1577 GCA_964368925.1 uncultured Desulfovibrionaceae bacterium
CAATGTCATTAAGATAAGAAAAAAGAAAGCGGAAGCAGAATGTATCAGAAAATAAAAGAATGAAGAAAACAGAAAAAAAGGCATGGCAAACAAGCAGAAAAATCTGCTAAAAAATTGCAAAAAGCAAAGAATTATGCTATTCTGTAAGAGAAACTGGCAGCCGAACGAGGATTAGTGTTGCGCCTTTCCCGAGAAGAGGAAGTAGCAACTCTAATAGGCAAGAGATTATTGGCAATAAAAGTTTCAAGAAGAGACGGAGAAATATTATTAAGGAAAAAGTTGCGACAAGCAAGTACAGCAGCGGAAAAATTGATTTGGTAGGTTAATTTTCTAGTCATTTGTTTGATAATAATGTTAGAAGCTATTATTTGAGCAAAGTTGTACATGGTGAGTTTAGCGAAAATTTCTGAAATAATATGCTCCGTCTTTTTTGAATGAAAATAAATTAAACCTAATGTATATTTTAGACTTCTAAAGGAAGTTTCAATACCCCAACGCAAGGCATAAAGTTGTTTAATCTGAACAGAGGAAAAATTACAAACAGGTAAATTAGTAATAATAGTTTCATAAGTATCGTCAGTAATTTTAAAGCGAACGACACGAATATGTAAGGGGAATGGAGTCATGTTAGTAGCT
The DNA here is from genome assembly GCA_964368925.1 of uncultured Desulfovibrionaceae bacterium. Classification (GTDB taxonomy): domain Bacteria; phylum Desulfobacterota; class Desulfovibrionia; order Desulfovibrionales; family Desulfovibrionaceae; genus CAYJAZ01. Next base: position 637 of record CAYJDN010000410.1, read on the forward strand.
TTTTTTGAAAAGGGTGGTAAAAAGTCAAATGGAGAAGAATGTGCAATATATTTTAGGTTAGGAAGTGTTGAGGATTTAGTTTGAGCACGCGTAATATTAAGTGAAAACTGAACATCAAATTCATCATCACAAGGAAGACATAAGCCTTTTGTTATGCCATTTTTAGAAGAAACATCCTTGACACGAATAAGAAAAAACTGTCCATTTTCTTGGACATGAGCAAAATTGTTGTATGCTTCATAACCTCTATCAGCTATATATATTGTTGGAATATCGACAGGGTTTCTATCAACCATAGAAACAAAAGCTTTATGCTCGCTTTTATTAACGACCGCATCTGAATAGGTTTTGGATAATAAGTCGAATGTGGCATTTAAATGTAACTTGTTATATGGTTTGTCACCGTTTGATTTTTGATAAAAAGAATCAGTTTCATTGCGATTTGTGGGAACATGTAAATCTGACCCATCAATAGCTAAAAGGCGATATCCGTTAAATGTTTTGTGTTCAATTGTAGCATTGGTAAAATTTTTAAACAAATCTTCAAAAAAACTGCTGTGCAATTTATTGCGTTGTTGAACAAATGCTGAAACAGTAGGAAAATCTTCTTTAAAGCCATACTTTTCTAAAATTTCAGAGCGTAATGTTTTACAAGACATACTAAGCATAGATGTTATTAGCTTGTCAAATGGAAGTTTTCTATTTCTTGAAAAGTCTTTTTCAGGGTTTACTGTGTAAGATTTTAAATTTGAAGATAGTTCAAGTATTGTTTTATTAAGAACTCTCTTGACGTTTTTAGGTGTATATTTCATTTTTCTGCTCCCTTGTAATTAAATTTATACTTTAATTACAAGGGCCTATTTTATTAACGAGTTAATAAAATAGGCCTCACATTTTCACCAGTTTGTCAAGTGTTTTTTATATTTATTTTATTTTTCTTC
>CAYJDN010000411.1:0-1576 GCA_964368925.1 uncultured Desulfovibrionaceae bacterium
ACTGCAAAACAAATTGGAATAAAAAGCATACACGATAATAGACGTCAAAGAATTATTACTCAAGAAGAGAGTGTTCAACTTCTAAAGTTTTTAGAAGATTACGATCGCCCTACTCTAAACCTTGTAAAGTTCGCTATGTATACGGGTTGTAGACTTTCTGAAGCAACACAGCTAAAATGGGCAAATGTAAATTTGAATGAAAAAACAGGTAAATTTATCAATACTAAGAATAAAGATACAAGAATTTTTTATATGTCTGATGACCTTTTTAGGCTACTCTCTTCTATTGAAAGAACTTCACCAAGCGCCTATGTTTTTCTAAAAGAAAATGGTAAGCCATTTTTCAAAACTGAAGATAAGCCAGAAGTTCCACCAGCCTTCAAAACAGCTATAACTCAGCTTGGTTTCAATGAAGGACGTGACAAACTTGATAGAATTTCTTTCCACACTATTCGCCATACAGTAGCAACTAACCTAGCAAAAAAGCTTGATATACGTGGACTTATGGATGTGATGGGTTGGAAAGTTGTTGCTATGGCTGCAAGGTATATTCATACTCAAGAAGAAGCTAAGCGAGATGCCGCAAATATCTTAGCCGATGTTTGGAAATATTAGCAATGATGCGCATGATGCGTATAAAAACTTGACAAAAATGCGTATCATGCGTATAAATAATTAACGGAGAAACTATGGGAAAATTTCCAACAAACTCAAAAGCGATTGTCACGCTACTTGAGCAAGCTGGTTTTGAAAGAGTGAGCACAAAGGGTTCACACGTAAAAATGAAACACCCAGACGGCAGAATAACAATTGTACCACACCCTAAGAAAGATTTACCTTTGGGTACAGTTCGCAATATATTAAAGCAAGCCAAGATTGAAATTCAATAGGAGAAGATATGAAATATTTAGCGATTATACATAAAGATGATGATAGCTCTTACGGTATTACTATGCCCGATTTTCCTGGTTGCTTTGCAAGTGCCGAAAGCTTAGAAGATATAGAAAAAAATGTTCAAGAAGCCCTAGAACTTTGGGCTGATGGCGAAGATTTTGAACCTATTACACCTCTTTCCATGGAGGAAGTAGCAGAACTTGATGAAACAAAAGGTGGCACACTATGTCTCATAGATATAAATTTTGATTTTTTAGAAAGCAAAATTGTACCTGTAAACATTTCTATGCCTATTTATATGCGTAAAAAAATTGATAGAATTGCAAAGTCAAAAGGCCTTACTCGCTCTGCTCTACTTATAAAAGCTGTTGAAGCTATCGCATAACTTTTTATAAAACGATCAATAAAAATAAAAGACATTATTCAATCCTTTATCCATTGACAAGCTCTATAAAAGACATTATTATATCTTTTATAGAGGTTTACTTATGTCGCTATCACTTGAATTACCAAATGAAGTTATACTCAAAATTGCACTGCAAGCAAGGGAAAGACGCTTAGAAAAGAACTGGACTCAGGCAGCTCTTTCTGCTCGTTCTGGTGTAAGTGCGTCTGTAATTAAAAAATTTGAAAGAACAGGCAAGATTTCCTTAGAATCCTTATTAAATATCGCTCTTGTGCT
>CAYJDN010000412.1:0-1571 GCA_964368925.1 uncultured Desulfovibrionaceae bacterium
AAATAATTATTACTTTAATTAATTATTAATAAATTAAAGTATTTATTCTTTCGTCTGTATATACTTGAATAAACTCCCTCAAAAGAAAAATTTACTCTTTGCAAAAAAGCACAAGCTCTTCATTTAGATAGTATCTAAAAAAAATTTTAGCTATATGCTATTAAAAACTTTAAATAAAAAAGTTCATAGTGTTAAAAAAAAACCACTTAAATTTTAAATTATGTAGTTAAAAAGTCACACTGTGTTTTTTTATACTTTTTGTGACAAAATGTAAAATCTAATAAAATTAGCTAGTTAATAAAGTTAAAGCTCTTGGCATGGATATTGCTTAAGAAAAACTATATATTTGATATTTTGTATAAAATACGAATAGTTTAGAAAAATTACTTGAGGATATACTATGCTTCAATCAACCATATCAAAATCTGTAGAAATGACTGGAATTGGCTTACATTCTGGTTCTGACGTAAAAATTAAACTTTCTCCTGCTCCTGCAGATAGTGGTATAATGTTTTACTATCACGGCGCAAAAAAGACAGTTTCTTTTTCACCAACTCCATTTGTCGTTCATACAACAGAATTAGCAACTACTTTAGGCGCTAAAGATGTTTCAATTTCAACTGTTGAACACTTGCTTGCTGCCATTCATGCTATGCAAATTGATAATATTGAAGTGCATGTTTATTCTTCTTTAAATGAAACTGAAATTCCTATTCTTGATGGTTCTAGCGAAGCTTATTTAGAAGCTATTAAATTAGTTGGCTTGAAATATTATTCACAAAAAAGAAAATACGCTCGTGTGACAAAACCTTTTTCTACTGTTGAAGGAAATAAGAGCATTAATGCTAGACCTTATAATGGTTTATACATTGATTACACTATAGAATTTCCTCATTCTGCAATTGGTAAACAACGCCTTGCTTTAGAAATTACTCCTGAAACATTTGAAGAAATTGCTCATGCTCGTACTTTTGGTTTTATGAAAGAAATTGAATATCTTCATTCTAAAGGTTTAGCTCGTGGCGGTTCATTGAAGAATGCTATTGTTCTTGATGATGAGGGTGTGGTAAATCCTGACGGATTGCGCTATGTAGATGAATTTGTGCGTCATAAAATTTTAGATTTTGTTGGCGATATTGCAATGCTTGGCTTACCACTTCATGCAGCTTTTGAAGTAAAATGTTCTGGGCATAAACATAATAATCAATTTTTACGTGACCTCGTTGCTTCTCATTCTTTTGAAGTTGTCGACAATCAAGGTGTTGAAACTATAGAAACTTTACACCCATTAGCGCTTCCACAAGCAGCGTATAATGCAATTTAATTTTTAGAATTAGTAATGAAATTAAATGGTTAATTAACAAGTGTGTCTTGCTTTAAAGATTTATTGCAGGACATAATTAAATTTAAATGTGTTACAAAAAATTAACGTATTATATACAATAAGATAACTTACACTTTTTATTTAATTTTTCTTGACAATTTTCCTGCCTTATACTATATTCTGTTTATGTTGTGCGCCCGTAGCTCAGTAGGATAGAGCAGTAGCCTTCTAAGCTATTGGTCAGGAG
>CAYJDN010000413.1:0-1565 GCA_964368925.1 uncultured Desulfovibrionaceae bacterium
TATAGTATGCCTGTATCTTCTACATTAATTGATTCTTTATAAGCCTCTTCAAACCAGCTAACATTCCCGATATGCAACGTATTGCAATTATTGCAAAGATAGTACTCTGCTGTATATTTATTCATAATTTTAGCTTCAAAAACTTTGTATGCCTGCTCACCACATAATATACAATCTTTTGCGCTATTAGGTATAAACGCTTCAGGCGTCCTTACTTCTTCTCCGCTTATAGTTGCAAACGATAAACCCTCAGGTGCTTTTGTAAATCGTTTTATACTTTCGACAGTATGCTCAACTTGTGATAATTGCATTTGTATTTCACTCAACTTAGTCAGCTTTGATTGCACATCTTCAAGCTGATGAAGTTTTGACTGCACATCATCTAACTGGTTAAGTTTAGCTTGTATTAAATCTAATTGACTAAGCCCAGCATGCACTTCATCTATCTGATTAACTTTAGCCTGTATTGAATCTAATTGGCCAAGTTTAGCTTGTACTTCATCTATTTGATTAACTTTAGCCTGTATTGAATCTATCTGATTTAGCCTGTTATTCGCCCAATCAAGTTTTTCATTTAAGATAGACATATCTGACCTTACTTTCTTCTTGCAGACACGTATTCCAAATAGATATGTACGTTTGTACTCTGCATTTCTAGTCTTTTTCACAATAGGAAGGCCTAGAATACTAATTCTTTTTTCAGTATCACTTTTTGCTACTCTTAAAACTTGCAAACAGAGAACCTTGTATCTTGTTATTCCATCATTTTTTGAACGTCGTAGTATTGGTAAGCCAAGAAAATTTACTCTTTTAACATCATTAGCTTTTGCAATGCGTAAAACAGGAATGCCAAGGATGTAGTATTTGATTTTATGATTTGCCTTCGGTGGCTCACAACTAATTTCATTAACACAAGATTCAATAATTTGTAACTCAGGCATACATATTTTAGTAGGTTTATATGAATTTTTCAAAAATGTATCAACCATTATTTTAGCACACTTTTCCCATGAAAATAGTTTTGCTCTTTCGAGTCCTTTTTGAGATAATTCGTTTTTCAAATTTTCATCAAAATATATTTTTTCATAAGCTTTAATCATTGCACTGTCATCTGTTGGATCAATCATAATACCTGCATCACCAACGACTTCTGGCAATGATGACGTATTTGAAGTGATCACAGGGCAACCACATTGCATAGCTTCAAGTGGAGGCAGTCCAAAACCTTCGTAAAGAGATGTGTAAACAGTGCATTCAGCATGTGAATATAATGAGGCTAAATCCTCATCATCAACATAGCCTGTTTTGATAATTTTCGATTTTAATTCTTCAAGATTTTCAAGCTCTGCCTCGAGTTGTTGCATAAATGCATCCCAATGCCCACCACCTAGGACAAAAATTAAATCATCAATATTATTTTTTTCAACAAATTTCACAAAATTTTTAACTGAAAAAATCAAATTCTTACGTGGTTCAAGCGTACATAAACTAAATACATATTTTTTATCTAAAGGAATATTATATTTTTTTCTAATTGCTTTGTGACGTTCCTTATCATTATCTTG
>CAYJDN010000414.1:0-1563 GCA_964368925.1 uncultured Desulfovibrionaceae bacterium
TGCAAATGCACCAAAATCTTTACTATTAAAATGAAAGGCATGGATTCTCACGTCGCTACGCTCCTCAGAATGACAAGTTTCTTGCTTGTGTTTTAGTGTTTTTTTAGCCTATAATATTTATTGAGCAATTTTTCATAACTTCTACTGAGCAATTTTTTTAAAATTTCACAGCACTTAGATAGTTCACAAGATGTGTCATTCTGAGGAGCGAGCAAAGCGAGTGACGTGAGAATCCATGCCTTTTAAAAATTTCACACCCACAGAACTATACAGAAATATATGTCAAACAACACATAGACTCTATTTTATTTTTATTTTATAGTTTTCATAATATTGATAATAGTATCGTATTATTAATTAGCTTACATATAGTTATTTATGTTTAGAAAGCCTTAGTATTGTTTATTGTTTATTGTATATTGTTTCGTTTAAAATACATGTTTAAGGAAAGATGGGGAATTTAGTTTTAATCTTTATCAAGCATGCTATAAATAGTATCAGTCTTTTTATGCTGAAAGGAGTAGATTATGCAATCAAGAAATGCGGTAGGTAATTTGATTAATAGGTATAGGGCCGTTTTGAAGAAGTGTCATTTATTGAATACTTTTGGAACTTTAGCTATGGTAGCTGCGCTTACAGTGGGTACGGTGGGTGCAAGTGGATTTATGCCAACAAATGCATTTTCTGCGTCTTATGTACCAACTTTACAACAGCCAGACATTGGGAATTATTTGCTCAATATGACTTATGATCATGACAATGATCCGACCACAGAAGAAGTTTCTGCTGGATTAACTCAAGCTGATCTTGATGCTCTAGCTTCAAATTATGTAATTTTTAAGATAGATCCAAGTACAACAGAAGTCTTTTATAAAACATTTACTGTAAAAGAAGTAGCTGATGATGGCACACTTACAACAACTACTTATGGAATCCGACTTAAACGTGATCTTTTAGAAACCTCCGATATAGATGACTTTATATCGCAGGCTGTAGTTAATCATAAATCTGCCCCCTATGAGATTCACTTTGGGCATGATGGCTCAGTTGATATGATTATTAATGGAGCATATTACTCTGTGTATACAGATAATACTCACTCTACACCTTTAGCAACAGCTGGCATTCGTGTAGACACTGATCAAGCAGGTGAAGATGTAAATGGTAATTTTTTCTTATTGCCAACAGTTGCAGATGGCGGTGGTGCAATCTATAATAATGCTACTTCCATAGGCAATATTAACGGCAATTTTGTTGGTAATACAGCTTTTGATGGTGATCCAGCTACTTTAAACCAAGGTGGTGCTATTTATAATTCATATTCTGGCTCTATAGGCGATATTACAGGTTCTTTTGTAGGCAATACATCTGTCGATGAAGGTGGCGCTATTGCAAACTACCATACTGCCATAATGGGCAATATAGACGCTGATTTTATAGGAAACTCTGCAACTGGTGCTTCTTCTAGTGGTGGTGCAATTTCTAATAACAACAGTTCCACTACAGGCAATATTAATGGTGATTTTATAGGAAACAGTGCTACCTATTATGGTGGTGCTATTT
>CAYJDN010000415.1:0-1560 GCA_964368925.1 uncultured Desulfovibrionaceae bacterium
ATGTTTGGTCAAATAGATAAATTTGATTTTAGAATTGCAGGAACATATCAAGATCTTGGCGACATTAAATTTTATCATACCTCTGATCCATATTCTGCGCGTATAACTTCAGATCTTATTGCTTATGCTGGCTATCGCTTTACTGATACTATTAAGGCAGGCATAACTTTTGATCATGGCGAAAAAGAATATGAAGGTGGAACTGCAACTAATAATACAGATGTCGTTTCTGATAAAATTGTAGCTGATGTATTGGTGAGTGATATTGCGTCTTTCTTAGGTAATATCAAGCTAACAACAAGTTATTTTGACAGCGATTACAATACCAAAAACTATACAAGTACTCACGTGATAGATGACCATGATGTCACTGACATTACAAACTTAAGCTTTGCTGTGCAAAGTGATTGGTATTTAGGCGATCATACAACAATAATTGCTGGTTATGATTTCTTAAATGAAAATTATGATTTTTCAAGAGATAGAGATCAAGCTAATCATAGTTCATCATTTTCATATACAGAAGCAAGAAATGGTAAATCATATACAAATGCAGGATATGTTGCTGTTGAGCATTATTTGCCTTTAGACCTTACTTTGAATTATGGCGCTCGATATACACATCATAGCGATGAATCAGATGAGCAATATCGTCACTATCGTAATGGCTCATCTCCAAGAAAAGTGAGTGGTGCGCACGAATCAACTGAAAGCGATATGGTATTCAATGCTGGCGTAGTTTGGGCTGGAATTGATAATCTTGCATTAAGAGCTACCTTTGGGCAGGGCTTTAACCCCGCTTCAATTATGAATAAATATTATGAATTTCAGATGAACGCTTCTGGTACATTATGGAATAAGGGCGACCCAAATATGAAGCCTGAAACTTCTGATACTTATGAACTTGGCGCAAGATATGACAATGGTTCAACTAATCTTGATTTAGTTGGTTTCTACACAATTACTGATAATAGATTTGACACATTAAGATCTGTTTCTGGCGGAATCACGACAGTTCAATATATGAACGTTTCAGAAAGTGAAGCGTGGGGATTTGAATTTGGAGCTTCACATAAATTTGATTTTGGACTTGAACCATACGTTAATGGTATAATCCAAAGACGCCGTGACAACATTTCTGCTGGTAAAGGTGGCACTGGTGAACAAATCTTTGTTGATGATTTACCAGCTTATTATGCAACATTAGGCGTAAAATATTATGATGAAATTCTTGAAAATCTCTATTTGAATGCAGATATTAATGTATTCCATCAAGCAGAATATCAAGGATATGAGCTTTCAGGTTTTACACAAACAGCTAAGACACGTGAAGCATACACAACTGTAAACCTTTCGCTAGGTGTTGAATACGGTGAAGAAAAAGACTTCTATGCTCAACTCAATATCAATAATTTGCTCGATACAAAATATTATTATGAATCTGCAGAAGATCCTGAAGCAGGTATTAATGGCGGTATCACTGTAGGCCTTCGCTTCTAATAAGCAACTAGGGTGTGTTTCTAAATTAATTCTTTTGCTTTTTGGTTATAGAGCTAAAAA
>CAYJDN010000416.1:0-677 GCA_964368925.1 uncultured Desulfovibrionaceae bacterium
AAAACCAATCTTCCTGAAAAAAAAGATGAACAAAACACAAACAAAAATGCTAAAAACATAGAAGCAGAACAGCTAGAACAAGGCCTAACTTATTTGCAAGAATATCTTAATGCAAATCCAACTAATCTTGCTCACACTGAATTAGCTAAGTCTATTAATTCTTTTGAAGAAATGGATTATCGTGATTTTGTTGGGGAAGTTTCATCAGCTCAAGTGACTAAGATGAATGTTTTATTTCTTTCCCTATCTGAGCAATTATATGTAGATATTGCACTCAAACTACAAGAAACAAAAGAAGATTTTGATTTATATATTCTGTATGAATTGCAAAAAATAATAAATAAACACCCGAAAAAGATAAAAATAAGTTCAAGCTTTAACTCTCTATATAGTTATATTCTAAGCGTATTATTATTCTCTGTTTTGCTTGTTGTAATGTGGGTTTTATTCACATTAAATCTCTTCAATATTCAATCTATTATCTAGAGTGGTTTCTTCCCACAATTTCATCATAATTATATTAGGAGTTTATTATGAGAAAAGTTTTTATCTCATACCATTTCAGTCAACATGATAAGCTTGCAAAAGAAATAGATAAAATCTTATCAAAAAATACTTCATACGCTCATCTCATTGAGATAGACATGCTCTCTTGGGGTGAAGGTTCTAGTAAAAAC
>CAYJDN010000416.1:704-1544 GCA_964368925.1 uncultured Desulfovibrionaceae bacterium
GATCAAGCAGATATTCTTATTGTTTTGCTTGGTGATAAGCTTGGCTCAAAACCTAAAGGACATGACAAAACATATATTGAGCTTGAAATAGAAGAAGCCAAAGCAAAGAATATACCAATTCTTGCCTTTGCAGTGGGCTATAACTCAAGAGGTGATGTACCAGATGCCACACTAGAAGTCTTAGAACTTTGTGATGTAACAGAAGTGTATTTAGAACCACATGAAACATGCAAATCGCATGCATATACTGTCATAAACACACTTATAAAAGAATTGGACGAAAGTAAAAATGAAGCATTAAAATTTTATCAAGTCCCTGATATAACTTTAAGCGTTTCAGGTATTACAAAAGAAGGCTATGATTTCATAACAGAAAAATATAACAACAATCAACAAGGGCTTGCATATGATCGAGCTTTGCGCTTCATTTTTTCTTCGTCTACGAATGATCCAAAGCAAATAATCAAAGAACTTGCAACTATTATCCCTCAATTACATAAAATTTTTTCAAATGCTGTAAGTGTAGTAGGCACAGACGACAAAACACAGATGGAGAAAATCCGTGCAATTAAATCGCTTGAAAAAGGTAATCTTGACGATGCGATAAAACATCTTCAAAATTCTTATGAAGGCTTTAAAGGAGATTTTTTTACTTGCTTCTGGCTTGCAAGAGTCTTGCTTTATAACGACTATGCCACACAAGCAGACATCAATGAGGCTTTAGAGGTTTTAAAGAAAATAGCAGCAGACGTTGATAAAGATAGTTAATCTATTGAGTCATTATATTATACTTTTAATGCAGTTGCATATATGAAGCAAAATAAACCTTTTGAAGAAGTA
>CAYJDN010000417.1:0-1538 GCA_964368925.1 uncultured Desulfovibrionaceae bacterium
GATTAATAGTGCAATTGGTATTGAAATTTGAGCATATTCAAATCTTTGTAAAAAGTCAGGTACTTGCGGAACAAATGTCCCTAGCAATACGCCTACGACCATACATAGAGCGACCCATAAAGTTAAATAGCGTTCAAAAAAACCTATTCCTGTGTTTTGTTCATTTTTCATTTTCTTTCCTAAATCAATAATTTGTTGCGCAAGCACTTGTTTTTGTAGAAAAATCTTTCAATTCTTCCAAAATAAGCCTTGCTTTACCAAGTCCGATTTCATTCAAAATATAATAAGATGACTTACCTACTTTGCGCATCATTACTATGTTTGATTCACATAATATCTTCATGTGATGCGACAATGTGGGTTGTTCAATTGGCATTACTTCCAAAAGCTCACAAGCACATTTTTCGCCGTTCTTTAAAAGCTCAAGAATGGTAAGCCTATTTGCATCACAAAAGGCTTTAAAAATCTTTGCTTTTTCTTCATTTGTCATACTTTCTTCCTTCTTGAAGAAGAAATAAAACAACTATTGATATTTGTCAATACATACAAATAATAGTTTAAATTTTTTTCTAATCTTGACACTCAATATACTGAATGCTAGAAAAATTGTAGTATAGATTCTTTTTCCTTAGGAATGTAAAATGACTGATTTTTCTTTAGCAATAATTGTGTACACCTTGGCTGTTGTCTTTTTTTCTGCCATTATTCGTGGCTTGTCGGGCTTTGGTTTTTCCATGCTTACGGTTATGCTTTTGGGCATGGTTGCGCCAGTGTCGCAAATTGTACCAATAATTCTCATACTTGAAGTATTTGCCAGCTCTAGTTTATTACCAAGCGTGTGGAAGCATATCGACTGGAAAACTTTGCGCTCTCTTCTTATAGGCTTAGTTGTTGGCACACCAATTGGGCTTCATGCACTTGTAAATATACCACAACAACCTATGATTATTACAATTAATGCAGTTATTTTTATAGGTACGATCTTACTATTTTTAGGCTATACCGTAAAAAAAGCACTTTCCACTCCTTTAACGGTTGGGACTGGCTTTTTGAGTGGCGTTTTGAATGGTGCAAGCGCAAATGGTGGATTGCCATTAATACTTTTCTTTTTGTCTAGCCCTACAGCAATTGCAACTGGTAGAGCAACAATGATCACTTATTTTGGGCTTGCTGACATTTGGGCCACATGCTTTACAATTTATGAAGGTCTTGTATCATTGAATACTATCATAATCACGCTAGCTTGTCTTCCAGCGCTTTTTATTGGTATTTGGATAGGCAACAAGGTTTTTGTTTATTTAGACGATGCTAAGGCTAAGAGAATAAGTATTTTACTTGTGCTAGGAATTTCTATCATTGGACTTGGGAAAGAATTGATTAAGTTACTTTAAACGTTTTATAGCATTTTGCCATTCAAGTACAATTACAAATACAAATATAAGTATAAGTATAAGTAAAAGTAAAAGTAAAAGTAAAAGTAAAAGTAAAAGTAAAAGTAAAAGTATAAGTATAAGTATAAACCTAGTACAAACATTCTT
>CAYJDN010000418.1:0-1533 GCA_964368925.1 uncultured Desulfovibrionaceae bacterium
TAAAATTATTGAGAATGTGCCATTACAAGAACTTGCAATAGAAGCCGCAAAATAGGCTTCACTGCCGTCGGTTTGATGCTGCTTTTCCCAGGCTTCACGATGATAAGCTCGCATTACTGTTCTGAACTTTCCTTTTCCGGCAATGCATTTTTCCCGCAGCGGACAATTGTCACATTGTTTTTTAGTAGCTTGATAACGCTTAAAACCATTTTTTTTGCGATAGTGGGCAAATTTCAGGATTTCCTTATTGGGGCAAATTAGCTGATCATTTTCCGGATCATATCGGAAATCATCTATGCTAAAATAACCATCTTTAATTTGAGATGTATTGCGTTTAGGGATATAGGTTTGAATATTTCGATCCAGCATTTTCTTGTGTATTTCGGCACTATCATAAGCGGCATCGGCACAGATAGCTTCTGTTTTTAAGTCGAAATTATCCAGGATATGTTCGATTCTAGCGGCATGTACAGTTCCGTCATGGACATTGCCGGCGGTCACAAAAACATCGGCAATAAAGCCATGCTTGGCATCGGTGGTTTGATGGCTTAGATAGTGGAAGCCAAATGGCTTACCGGGACGACCCAATAAGCCGGCATCAGGATCGCTTGTGCTTTTAGTGATAGTTTTCTGCTTTGTGGGCAAATCATGATTGTTGCATAAACCATTTTTATGAGCTTCCTCATTCAGTCGCTTAAAGTATTCGCTCGGCTCTATATCTACCGTAACCTGCTCTTTACGATCATTACTTACCTTGGCTTTAACATGAGTGGAATCGGTAAGCAGCAATTTGCCATCGATAAATCCCTGTTCAATACATTGTTTTACAATAGCGGCAAATATTTCTTCAAAGATATTGCTATCTTTAAATTTGCGCCGCCTTAGCTGCGATAAAGTTGAATGATCGGGTGGGTTTTCATCTAAATCCAGCCCCACAAACCACTTATAGGCAATATTTACTTGCATTTCTTTTTCTAATCTGCGTTCGGAATTGATGCCGTAAAGATAACCGATTAGCATCATTTTGATTATTAAAACCGGGTCGATTGATGGTCGCCCAATATCACTATACAGGGGACTAACTATGTCATAAATAAAGTTAAAGCTGATGGTTTGGTCTAGTTGACGTAAGAAATGCTCTTCCGGCATTAGCTGGTCTATGGTTTTAAAAATCATCTTTTGCGACTTTACCGGTTCTTGCTTTAGCATAATTTGACCTCGTTTTTTATGTCTATTATATCATAAATATGCCCTAAAACTAACTATTACACCAAGCTAACTGCATATTTAAGATATAATCCTGCCATAAAAAATTCTTGGCCTCTCTTTGGCCGAGAATTTCCGGCAAGTAAATAAGGTATATAATAATCACCTTGTGATTATTATATCATGTTTTGTTGGGTTTGAGTTGGTTTGTCAACATGCCCGTCAGGGTTTTTTCTCGCCTTGAGCGCAGCGGATAAAAAGCAGCGGGTCTGAAAGTTAAATGAAATCAAATTGCAAAGAGTAAAATTAACTACCAATCTAAAATTT
>CAYJDN010000419.1:0-1532 GCA_964368925.1 uncultured Desulfovibrionaceae bacterium
ATTTTTTTTTGCCTCCGGCGGCCAAAGGAGCTGCAACCCCTTTGGAAACCCATATGAAAAATTGGCGATTTAGAAAATCTACGTGCAAGCACTAGATTTTCTAAATCGCCAATTTTTATAGGAGTGTCAAATTCTGCTATTTTGCTCGCAGTTCACGCTTTACAGAGGTTTAATTGATGTTGACTGTTAATGGTATACCTATAATCTATCTTAATAAAGTTTTGTGGGAATGTGGTGTTTTAAAAATCTATTAATTTCTCTTCCACTATCACTAAGAGGACGAAGCTCGTGGAGTCCATGCATTTAAAAATCTTATTAAGTTACTTTTACATCTTAAAAAAATAAAGCCCATATCTTTCGATACGGGCCTTATTCATCTTTTGTGAAAGCAATAATTATGCTTCTTGCACTGCAACAGCACCGAATTCACAAACTTCAACGCATGATTCACAGCCTAAGCATTCTTCAGCGTTTACTGGATCTGATTTACCATCAGCTAATTCATAAACTTCTACTGGGCAAATATCTACACATTCGCCGCAACCTGTACATTTGTCAGTGTCAATAGTAACGTTCCAAGCCATAACACAACCTCCAATGATTTCGCTAGATGTTCTAGCGTTGGTTAAAAGTAATAATAACTTCTCTTTTCAAATAACTACTACTTGAATAAAAAGTCAAGTGATTTATTGTTCAATCTCTTGATTTTTTTTATTTCATAGATTAAACTTATAAAATTCGATTGTTTAACTAGAAAAATATATTTCTAAAGAAAAGCATAACAACAATATAAGAAAGAAAGATATTCAAGTTAGCAATAGTCATTTGAAAAAATCTTTAACCTCCTTAAAGTATTAAAAATTTCATTAAAAAATTAAATAAGATAAAAAGCAAAAAAATGTTAAAAAAAGCTGAAAAAAGCTTGACAGTACTTAATAAATTCAATATAACTATTTCTCCACAAATTCTAGTTCTCTAAAGTTCGCTTTACTAGCTAAGTTTGTAGGAATTGTGTTAAACCTGAGAGGGTTTAATGTTGACATTTGCAGGCGTTACCTCTGCTTTGCATTGTCAGCCAGTCCAGATTACAGGCTTCGTAATCTGTAAGGTAAAGAGCTTTGCTCTTTAGCGTGGTGATTTCTGTATAACGTCTTGTTATTTTCACTTTCTCGTAAAGTGTTTATATATAAGAGTACTATACAAAGTCGGCTTTAGGTACATAGTATTTATACTATAAAGTGATGAGAATAGTTCTCTAATCTTCCTGAAGCCACCAAATATTGTTTTGTCGGCTTTTTTTTATTGCCAAAAAACAGTGTTTGTCGCCAAAAATGTTTGTGTGAGTATTTTACTCGTGTTGGTTTTGGGTGCGGCTATGCCGTAATTTATGAAAATAAATTCGGTAACCCGTGAAAGATTGCTAAGATGAAACTGTTTCGACACAAAGAGTTGCCCAGCGATGGGGTGTTGAGACAAGGTTTTGTCAAAAATGGAGATAAGCAATGACAACAGTTGGCAGTGATCGTATCCGT
>CAYJDN010000420.1:0-341 GCA_964368925.1 uncultured Desulfovibrionaceae bacterium
TTATTTAGATTTTGCATAAAAAGAGTAGACTCTTTGCTAAAAGCTCTGTATACTCCCCTCAATCTATTATATTAGGAGAATTATTATGAGTGGAACACTTGGTATGATTTGTGGTCTTATCATTGTTTTAGGCGTAGTATACCTTCTCATCAAGCAATACGAAACACGTTTAGTATTGATTGGCGCTGGTTTACTTATGACAATTTTGTCTTTAGATCCAATTTTAGCTTTGAATGCTTTTTCAAGCAGAATGGTTACAGGTGGACTTATCCAAAGTATCTGTTCTGTTATGGGTTTTGCATTCGTAATGAAATATACTGAATGTGATAAACACTTGATTC
>CAYJDN010000420.1:351-1526 GCA_964368925.1 uncultured Desulfovibrionaceae bacterium
GTAAAAGTTTTATCAAAAGTAAGTTTTGCAGTTATCCCTGGTGCAGTTATTCTTACATATTTAGTAAACATTTCACTTACTTCTGCTGCTGGTGTTACTTCTGCTGTTGGTGCTGTGTTAATTCCATTACTTATGTCTTTAGGTGTGCATCCTGCAACTGCAGCTTCAGCTGTTATCCTAGGTACATTCGGTTCTTCACTTTCACCAGGACTTTCACATACTCCAATGATTGCTGGTCTTGCTGGCAAAGAAGTTATTGAAATCGTAGGTATTTTCTTCACTCCTTCTGTTGTTTCTATGCTTATTGGTGCTATCAGCTTAACAGTTGTTGCTACCATTATGAAAGAAAAC
Organism: uncultured Desulfovibrionaceae bacterium; assembly: GCA_964368925.1. GTDB lineage: Bacteria > Desulfobacterota > Desulfovibrionia > Desulfovibrionales > Desulfovibrionaceae > CAYJAZ01. The sequence goes on from CAYJDN010000420.1 coordinate 703, forward strand.
AAAGGTTATGTAAGCGAAGATTATGATGATAGCCATATGGATTTCAAAGTTAACCCATTATACGCTTTCTTACCTGTTTTCCCAGTTATTCTTTTAGTTGTTCTAAACATGGGCGAAGTTCGTGCAGCTGTATCATGGGCTTCAGCTATTAAAGTTCCACATGCTATGCTTATTGGTAGTATGCTTTGTATGGCTGCTACTCGTGTAAACCCAGCTAAAGCTACTTCTGAATTCTTCAATGGTATGGGCAAAGGTTATGCTGATGTTATCGGTATTATCATTGCCGCTGCTGTGTTCGTAGCTGGCTTGAACTCACTTGATATGATTGCTGCTTTCACCGATATGCTTAAAAATTCAGGCGAAAGCGTAGTAAAATTATCAGCAACATTTGGACCTTTCTTACTTGCAGTTCTTTCAGGTTCAGGCGATGCTGCCGCTTTAGCATTCAACGAAGCTGTAACTCCACACGCTGCTCAATTCGGTTTAGAAATCTCTAACATGGGTGTTATGGCTGCTCTTGCTGGTATGCTCGGCCGTGCTGTATCTCCAATCGCTGCTGCAACTATCGTTGCTGCTGGCCTTGCAAAAGTTAGCCCAATGGAAATTACAAAACGTAATGCCGCAGGTATGATTATTGCTGCATTCGTATCTATGTTCTTCTTATTATAGACGAAACTTCTCATTGTATTAAATTTACCCTCTTGCCTAAACAAAGCAAGAGGGTAATTTTTTATTAAAATTCAAGCATTATAAAAGTTTATGGATTTAATTTAAATTTGGGGGAGGGAAAACCAAAACTTTTGAAAAAGTTTAGGTTTTCCCTC
>CAYJDN010000421.1:0-1507 GCA_964368925.1 uncultured Desulfovibrionaceae bacterium
ACCATTTTACCAAGGAGTTTACCAGCTAAAGTAAAATCTTGTCTGTAAACTGAACGTAAAAGTTCAGCACGTAAAACAGGCATGTTTTTTGGATCATTTGTGCCTAAGAAATAGTGACACTTATCAGCACAAGCGCCACAACGAACGCATATATCCATAAATACTTTAAGTGATCTATGTTTTTCTAAACGTTCTTGTAGGCCATTATAAATAATTTCTTCCCAATTTTCAGGTAGGTGCCAGTCTTCGTCTTCAGGACTCCACTCGTGAGCGTTTGGCATTCCTAAAGCTTCCATAGTACCAACTTGAGCAGGATAGCAATATAAACCAGGTTTAATTTCTGGTCTTGTATCAAGCCAAGATTCGTTTGGGAAAGAGCTTGGATTTTGAGCAAGTAGCTCATTTGGCGTAGGCATTTTTGCCATGTCTTTTCTCCATAAGTATGTGCTTTATATTAGGTTAATAAAGCTAATTTGTTACTAACAGGATAATCCTTAGTCGAGTGGTTTATCAACTGGAAGGCCAGCTTCAACCATTGCTTCACGGAAATCATCTTCATACTCAGCGTATGTGCGATATCTTTTAGGTGGATTCCATGGATTAGCATGACGGTATTCACGTGTATTGATTTTCATATTTCTTGTTGGTGACATAAATACACCGCCCATGTGCATGAGCTTTGAGAAAGGAAAATACATAAATAATACACACACTAAAACTAAATGGATAAAGAAAATTGTTCCAATGCCATCAGCAGAAACTGGGCTAAAGGTTGCAATACCCATAATAAATACTTTCACTTGAGCTACGTCAACTTTTTCAATATAACGCATGCACATACCTGAACCAACAATGCCAATTATAAGGAATAATGGGAAATAATCGTTTGCAAGTGAAATGTAGCGTGTTTTTGGATTTACTAATCTTCTTAGTAAAAGGAAAGATACGCCTAATACAACTAAAGCATTAGTAATGTAAAAACGTACAGCCCCAATTTGGAAAAGTCCGTCTAAAAATTCCACAATTACCAAAGCAAATGGAATTGGTTCTAAGAAGAAACGAGCGTGTCTAATTAGAATTACTAAAAGGCTATAGTGAAATAATATGGCAAATAACCATAACCATTTAGAGGAATAATATGTAAGACGTGGAACTTCATTTATCTCTGTACGAACAGCGTGTGTGTTTCTGAAAAGTGAACGAAATGTAAGCACTTCAAGAAGCATACGGCCAATAACAGCGATAGTTGAAGTTGGTGCATCAAGTCTATTAGGTTTAATAAAATCTAATGACTTCGCCTGTCCGCCAACAGTTGGAATAGCAAATGGAACAGGTGACTTAGCCCAAGACACGATCTTCCAAACAAAGCCCCCAACAAAGACTATAAAAGCAATTATAGGCAAAGCGACGCCAATAACTGAATTTAAGCCCACTGATGACATGACAACTGTAAGCACAATTAATGCGATGGTCGCCAAAAAAGCATTTAGCATTTTCTACCCCTATT
>CAYJDN010000422.1:0-1506 GCA_964368925.1 uncultured Desulfovibrionaceae bacterium
GTTTCCAAAGGGGTTGCAACTCCTTTGGCCGTCGGAGACAAAAAAAAGAAAAAATTAAATATAATACATGAAATAAATTTAATGAAAGAATGAATAATAAAATAAGTAAAAATCTATACCCTTTTTCAATCTATATACTTTGCCACATGCGGTAGTGCGTTTACTTCAAATTGCTTTAGTCTTTCGAGGAAGAGGGGAGTAATTTCTAGAGCATGCTTACAGTCTTGCACGAGGGTTGGGGTAAGATTTCCTATAGTTTTTGCATCTTCTATGAGTTTAGGAATTCTTTCATTCTTTGCGTAGAACAAATATTGATCAATTTCGTTAGCGAAAAACTTTCTTTGTTCATCACGGGTAGAATTCTGAAAGAGATAGTAGAGTAGTTCGAGCGACATTCTTCTGTAATAGGAATGTAGGATTATGTTAAATTTTAATTCAGTATTTATTTGTGGGTGATTGATAATTGCATAAAAGCCATTTTTCCAATATTTTTCTTTATTGTAGGCATCGAGCATTTTTTCTAAATTATTTTCTTTTATGAGGTGGTCGTATCCTGCATTCATTTTAGCGTTGAATTCAGGATAGAAGCGCCTATGTTCGCCATAACGTAGTTCAAAACCGTCATTTGCGAGAAAAATATGCCAATCGGGTGAGAAGTTGGCACTACCACTATTTGTTAATACTTGAGAATTATGGCTTTCTTTATCGAATCGTCCTTGACTTTGAGAACAATAGTGTGTGACGAGAGATTGAGGAATAACTTGCAGATGTGGGTTATATTTTTGAATGCGACCGCAAAATTCGACATCTTCAAATCCGTTGATAAATTCTTCATTGAAAGCGCCAGCTTCAAAAAAATCTGATTTTTTTATAAGAAAGGCTGCGGCGGTGATGCATTGTAGACTTCTTTTTCTTTTTACTACTCTATGGTTGGCTGGAAAACCTTCATAGAGATGAGCAACTGCTCTATAGGGAGTAAAGTAGACGCCAATATGCTGAATATGCCCATCGGGATATTGTAGCACAGGGGCAACTAATTTCATTTGAGCGTCTTTTTGCATTTCCTCTAATAGAGGCATGAGGAAATGCTCATCTACTACGGTATCATTATTTAAAAAGAATAAAAGCGGTGCTTTAGCAGTTTTTGCACCAAGGTTAGAGCCACCTGCAAAGTTGAGATTTTTTTCCTGTGGAAGATAGACAAAATTTTCATTAAATAATTTTTTGCCTAAGATTGGCGCTTCATGGCGTGTTGCATCATCATTTAATATATTATATCCATTATCTATGAGGATAACTTCAAAGGGTATTTTTACGGCTATTTTTAATGATAGCAAGCAGTTTTTTGTTAATTGCCACTGCCCAAAAACTGGAATAATAAATGATACAACCATGCGCAATCCTGAGTTTTAATCAGCTAAAGTTGCGACCATAACTGCTTTAATAGTGTGCATTCTATTTTCAGCTTGGTCAGAAACAATTGAATTTTTTGAAGTGAAAACGTCA
>CAYJDN010000423.1:0-1487 GCA_964368925.1 uncultured Desulfovibrionaceae bacterium
AATTTATAAAAACTGGTATGTTCCATTTTTGTGTTCAAGATCCTAACCTTGAAGAATTAGTAGAAAAAATTGTTGCGCATGGCGGCAAGCAAAGAATGCCTGTAAGATATTATTATCCAAATGAAAAACCTTATAGAATGTGTTATGTAGAAGATCCTTTTGGAATTGTTTTTGAAGTATATTCACATAGTTATGAAGTAACATATTCTAAAGGTGCGTATTAATAGCTTCTATCTTCACTCTTCACTTGATGCTAATTTATCCTCGATATATCAAGGGTATAGGTGGAATGTGATAGTTTGCAATCAAAAGTTTTAAGCAAATTTAACTTTTAAAACCAAAATCCCCACGCTGTTAAAGTTTGGGGATTTTGGTTTTTTGGCTATAATAGCTGAAATTAGCTTCGATACATTTATTTTTGGAAGTGATAAATTTGAGTTCGCTCTAAAATAAAGCGCTTTGCTTCTATCAATCAATGCTATATGCAATATTAGCTTCTAATAATTCTCTAAATGATTTTTCATCTATGGCTTTAGCAAAATAGTAGCCTTGTGCGTAGTCACTTTTGAGCTATCTTAGCCACAGAGTTTGTTCTTTGCTTGGCGAATTAATGTCCATAATGGAACTGAATATAAAAAGAAAGCAAAGAGTAAACTTGATGTGGGGGCATCAACGGAAGCAAAGGGAACAGTGCAAGTAATACTCCAAGGAATAAGCACAGGTACGACAACAGCAGAGTTTTCGAGTGGAATCGCCATATCTTGGACTTGCTCGTAATTTTGTTTACATAAATCGGTTGTGAGCATAATGCTAAGTATCTGATTACACGCAATAGCCGCTGTAAGTATGGACGTAAGAAGCATAGCTGTATACGAGCCAAAGACATTTGAAAGCAAGCCAATTTTGTCCTTTATTCCATCAAGCATTTTTGTTTTTTCAAAAAGACCCGCATAAGAAGAAGAAATAGCAACAATAATAGCAACTGAAATCATTGAAGTAATACCGCCGCCATTCAATAAGAGGGCAAGCTCTTCATTCTTACTTGCATAACCAAAAATAAGCGTGTCGACCAATTCAGCCAAAGGCATTTCTTGCGCAAATACACAAGCAAAACAGGCAAATACTATGCTAACAAGCATAATATTTCGTACATTTACCCTAAAAAAAGCAAGCAAAATAATGCTTAATGCAGGTATTAAGGTAAACCAATGCAAATTGAAATTCTCACTAAAAATCGCTAATGCCTGTAAATTTATTTGTTTAGCTTGCCCCTCTTGTCCAATATAATAATAAAATAAGCAAGTTGCGAGAATAGGCACTGTTGTTGTCTTCATTGTTCTTTTGACATTATCATACAATTGCGTTCTTGTAACCATAGACACTAGAAAAACGGTAGTCGACATGGGCGACATTCTATCCCCAAAATAAGAGCCAGCTAAGATTGCACCACCCAAGTAGGCAGGCTCAATTTCAAGCACTCTTCCAAT
>CAYJDN010000424.1:0-1473 GCA_964368925.1 uncultured Desulfovibrionaceae bacterium
CCCCAAGTAATATTACTTGTATCTCTTGCTTCCTTAGTTTGGATATATTATCGCCATTGCCCATGCTAATCGACGATTTTTCATACATTTGATGCACATACATATCATTGTCGCCATTACCAAAAGTAAGCGAACTTGTGTCGTTCAAAAAGTCAGTAATAAAGGTATTATGCCCATTACCCACGGTGAAATGAGAATCATTTTTAAAGCTAAAACTTTCAAAATAATTATTGCCGTCGCCCATGCTGATATTTGAATTATCAACATGGAAAGCCTTAACAGTATTGTCACCATTACCCAAATCTAGGGAAGATTCATTAATTTCATAGGCTTCGATTTGCGTATTTCCTTCGCCATGAATGGTAGAGCCGAAAATCAAGAAAGCGTCTAATACTATATTTCCTTTCGCTTGAAGCTGAGAATTGTAAAAACCAAAGATATCGAGTTTATTCTCGCCAGAGCCAACATTGATAGTAGAATCTTGACTTTTCTCAACTTCAATTTCATTATTTCCATCGCCTAAATTCAGTTCTGCCTGCTTGATAAAACTAATTTCAACTTTATTATTGCCATTTCCTATATTTGCATTTGCATTAATTACCGCACTAATAACAATAGTATTGTCGCCATTACCGATATTCGCTGATGTCGTTTCATTAGTTTTTGTTTCGCTATAGTTCGCTAAGTTGTCAATTTGTATGCTATTATTTCCATCGCCTACAGTGAAAGAAGACGGACGAATAAATTCGTTACCGTGCATAGCGTCTGCGATTTGCCAAATCTCTATTTCATTGTCGCCATTGCCAACAGTATAGCTTGATCCATCGCTTATAGTACCCGCAATTATGGTATTATCGCCATTTCCAATAGTTGCATTGGAATTACCTTCAATAGCAGGTGAGAAGATAACATTATCGCCCTCGCCAACTATCATAGTAAATTGCTTGCCGCCAGCTTTAATAAAATTCTCGCCGTCCCCTGCGGTTAATTGAGAGTTTTCTGTTTCCAAAAATTCAATATTATTACTTCCATCTCCTACAGTGATAGAAGAATTTTGTGCTTGCCATATAGCAATATGGTTAGTGCCATTGCCTAAAGCAATATCTACATCATTCGCTGATACATCTACTTTTATAGTATTATTCCCATTACCACCAGTAATAGCGCCGCCATTTAGCTCTTTAGCTAATATTGTATTATGCCCATTTCCTAAAGTTATATTAGCATTTTGAGCGTCTACATAAATGGTATTGTTGCCTTCGCCTGTTGTAATATTAGCATTATCTACAAAGTTGAAAATTGTGTTATTCCCGTCATTTGTAGTAATTTCGGTGCTTGTAAGATTTATTATAGTTGTGTCAGCATTTTTATCTAAGGTATTGCCAGAATAATTTGTGATATTCCCTTCGGAATCGTATACACTTGTGGTTTTGGTATCGGCTGAATATACTGAAATAGTGCCGTCTTCATTTT
>CAYJDN010000425.1:0-1471 GCA_964368925.1 uncultured Desulfovibrionaceae bacterium
AAACAATACCATATATAGTCTTAAATAGCTATCACTATATGCAACAAACTTACATTGAATGTCCTGTATAACTCTGTTCGTGGTCGTCGTATTTTTGTCCTTGCGTCATTTTCTTTTCTTTAATTTTCATGCGAAGTTTTTTATCTACACTCATTCCAATATTCTCTTTTTTAGGCGATGAATTATCTTGAAACAAATTTGCAATACAACTGAATAACCTTGTAACAGCCAACATACATGACTGAGAAAAACTGCCATCAATCCAATTTAAATATCTTTGTGCATACACATTTCCTTGCTCCGATGATTTTGTTAACCAAAAAATTGCTTGCTCTTTCTCATCATTTTGATACAACAATTTCCCGAGTAAATACTGCGAATATTGATTATTCAAGCCTGCAGATATTTTTAAAATATCCATAGCTGTTCCAATGTCTTTTGGCACAACCTCACCCTTTAATAACTCTTTTGCGAGCAGATACCCCGCATGGTCAATTCCATTATCTAAGGCGGAGTGCAGATGTTTTATGCATTTCGCCTTTTTTTGCGACAAATATATTTTACCTAATTGGTAGTCTGCAACTGCCATTCCACCTTTTGCCGCTTGTTCATAATAATGAATTGCGAGTTGTTCATCTGGGATAACTATGTCACTATTTTGATATAGCCTACCCATAAAATACATAGCAAACATATTCCCATTTTGGGCAAGTGATTCCATTTCCACAACCTCTTCATCACGATATTCAAGATAATAATCGTCATTTAGAATTATTTCTTTTAATTTATGATACTCATAACTTGCCTTTTCCTCGTTAGGCTCAATGTTGATATCTCTATCTTCAAAAGTTATTTCACCCAACCTCAATTTATCCGCTTCCGTGATTATCATATTTTTTAGAGAGTGAAATGTTTTTTCTTGTGACAAAGGTTTTGGAATGTAATGTTTGTCGCTGTAGTATCCCTCAACCTCACTTTGTAAATTTTGCCACTGAGTGTAACATTCAGCTATTTTATCGCACTTTCCAAATTCGTCAACAACATCATCAACCAATTTTTTAACAGACTTTTTAAGATATCCATAACTCTTTTTGCCTTTAACATTTTCAAGTTGAAATGATAATTGCATTAACTTTTTTTCGATTTCAGGGCTACTGACGACATCATTTTTCATTTCATTTATTAAGCCTTGAATCTCCTTTTTAGCTTCCCTCACAAGCTCATCACGGCTATGACTTTTTCTTTCGTAGGTGTGTAACATTTCTTGTTTGAAAATATCATTTGTGAGTTTTGATTTTATTTTTTGTATGCCATTTTGTTTTAGGTATCCCTCTTTTGGGTCAATCGACCACGCCATCATATGCACGTGTGGGTGTTCACCCTCGTTGTGAAACGCTGCAACCCAACGAAAATTATTTACAGAGATGTTCATAGCTTCTGCAATTTCATTTCTGTGAGTACGGATTAAATC
>CAYJDN010000426.1:0-1467 GCA_964368925.1 uncultured Desulfovibrionaceae bacterium
TGTATAGATTTTTTTCTTAGGATCATAGCCATTAAGCGTAATTTCAGTAATGAACTGTGCTTCTTTATTTTGCACAAGTTCTACCGTATAGACTGGATATCCCTTTTCTTTGTAAATATTAGAATGACTTACAACTTGAATGTCTTCAAGTATTTTTGCATTTATCTTTTCATATGAGTAGAACGCAAGCCATGCTGACGATGCTACCACCACTAAAAGCGAAAGTGTTGTTGTTATCTTACTATTCATTTATTTCTCCAAGAATTTGCTCAATTTGTGCAAGAGAAGCGTAAATACTATTCACAGTTGAAATGCGTTTCATTTTTAATTGAGTGAGTCCGCTTTCAACATCATTCAATTCAACAGCCGAGGCTTGACCATTGAGAAAACGAGAAAGTGACATTTCATAAGCACGATTAGCAAGTTTTATCGCTTCATCGTCCATTTTTAATACTTCGAGGTTAGTTTCGTATGTATGATATGAATTTATCAAAGTATTTTCTAAATTCCTCTTTGTTTGAATGTACTTATTCTTATTGATTTTAGCATTGATATCTTCTTGTCGGCCCTGAGCTTCTGCCTTGCCGCCATCGTAAAGAGGAACATTCAAAAAGACCCCAAGTGTACCTTCGCCAGCCCAATTTGGCTCAGTAAGATAGAAATTAGGTGAATTGTCGCCAAAATTATATGTTGCTCTTAGTGATAAAGTAGGATTATCAGTATCACGTTTAGCCTCTGCTAATTTTGTGTTATAATCAATTTGTTGTGAAAGAAGCACAAGCGCTGGTGAAGTTGGAACAAGAGCTAAAGCTGTGCTAAGCTCAAAATCTACAATCATTAATTCGCTGTATTGAGTGGTGAGTTTTGTGATAGGCTCTTCAAGTACGCATAATACTTGCAATAATCTATAACTTTGTTCAAGCATAAGTCTTGCGCTGTCAACTATTGGCTTTCTACTAGCAATGTCGGCATCAACCTTGATTAAATCACTTTGACTCATTCTTACAGAAGCCGAAGATTCAAAACTTCTTTTTGTATTTAGCGCATTTTGATAAGATTGTAAGGCTATGCGGTAGTTTTCTTCATAGACAAGGGCAGCAAAATACGCATTTCTTATGCTAAATCTTAATGCTGATTGAGCAAGATCTTTTTGTGTGTGCATAAGTTCTTGAGCTAGTTCTGCTGCTTCAATAGCATTTTCTAACATGCCGAAAGTAAACAATATTTGATTAGCTTCTATGCCAACACCAAGACGAAAACCATGACTAGTATTCGATGACTGTTGATAGGGTTTAGAATAATTATGGCTAGCAATGTATTGTCCAGTTAAATTGACGCTTGGGTATATAGCTGATTTTACTTCTCTAACTATATAATGTGATTGCTCTATCGTAAGTTCAGCGATTTTCGTATCTTCATTACGTTCTAAAGCATACTTTAAAGCTCCATCAAGACTTAATTCAATTG
>CAYJDN010000427.1:0-1460 GCA_964368925.1 uncultured Desulfovibrionaceae bacterium
AAGCCACATCAGATAAATCAATTGTGCCAGAGTTTAGCTCAAAAGTGCCATTATTAACATTAACATTATCATTAATAGTTGCACCATTATTAAAGCTCGTAGAGCCACTTAGAACATCTAAGCCTTTAGTTAGAATTACATTTTGATTAAAGCTTGTAGCACCATTGCTTGTCAATTTTTCGGTGAAAGTAGCACTAGAATTAATATTCATAGTACCATTATTTATAACAGTGTTAGCAAAATTCATTTTTGAATTGATAATAGTGTTTGCATTTGCTTCTGTTGTCAAAGTGCCTTTGAAATTGCTTGTGTAGTCAGCATCAGCCACACCAAGCACAAGAGTGCCATTATTTGTGAGTGAGCCTTCATCTAGCAAGGTATTATTCGTATTATTGCCTTTGAGCGTAAGACTTGCGCCTTGTTCTATTATAGAAAGATTGCTATTATTATCATCGCTATTTTTTTCAATACCTTGGAATGTAATGTTATTTCCACTTAGCGTACCAGCCATAATATTTTCATCAAAGCTTGCATCTTGTTTTACCCAAGTGAGTGAATAAAGTCCGTTTACTGTGACATTATCGAGTGTAACTTTTGAGCTGTCAGTAGTAATCTCTTGCCAAGCTGTATTTGCTTTTAGTTTTAAGTCAGCGGCTTTAGACATAGAAGTAAAGCCAAGTCCAGTAAGCGTGAGATTACCATTATTTGTAATTTGCTTATTGACAGTGCTATTAGTATTAGCAAAAGAGCCATATTGATTTATAGTACCGAAATTACTTACTTCCGCTTCGATTTTTCCATTTTCGCCTATAGTGATATTATTTGCGTTTGCATCGGCTTTTAAAATAGCTATATCTAGCGTACCATTTTGCACTTCAAGCGTGCCACCACTATTAACTGCTATATTGTTTGCACTGACAGTTTTACCAGCTGCATCAACCTTCATAGTGCCGTTAATAGTAGTATTATTTAAAGAAGCGCCTGAGTTTACATTCATAGTGCCATGAATAGTTGTATTACTGAAAATAGCTGCTGCATTGACATCCATAGTGCCGTTAATAATATTTGTACCTCTGAAATGAGCGCCTGCATTGACATTCATAGTGCCGTTAGTTTCAACAGTATTTGTAAAATTTACCCTTGAAAATATATTTGTAGTTGCGCTTGCCTTAGTAGTCAAATCACCACCGAAATCACTTATATATTCTATACCAGTCTCACCAAGATTGAGTATGCCTTCATTTGTGATAGAGCCAACAGTGAGAGGCGTGCTTGCGTCTTTGCCAGTAATGGTTAAAGTAGAGCCAAATTTAATGGTAGAATCTGTGATAGAACCAGTAGCGACAATATGGCTGGCACTAACAGTTTTATTTGTTCTAGTGCCATCTAAGTTTTCACCCAATACACCTGCGCTCAAATTGCCTTGATTATAGCCAGTATTAACAGTTGTGAGCGAATAA
>CAYJDN010000428.1:0-1452 GCA_964368925.1 uncultured Desulfovibrionaceae bacterium
CGGGAGGGGAATTTGTCAACCGGCCTTGCGTCTAAACTGTAAGACGTTGGGGGCGGTGGGTTCTGGTTCCGGGTTAGTCTTTGGTTTTAAAATATCGTCAATGGTGCTGGCGGCTCGGCGTAAAGCATTGTCGGTCAAGTGTGCGTATCTTTCGGTCGTTACTGAACTGCCGTGGGTGAGCAGTTTTTGCAAGTCGTATAAAGTCACTTGGCCACTACTGGCCAGCAAGCTGGCAAATGTGTGCCTCAGGCCGTGCAAGGGGCGGAATCCCGGGGGAAACTCGGCCTTAACTCGCACTCGCTCAATGAAGCGTCTAAACTCTCGGCGGGGATTTTCTGTTTTGCCGGGGAAAAGGTAAGGGCTGTTGGTGGCCTCTATTTTTTCAAGCACTTCTCGGGCTGATTTGGTCATGGGTATTGTGCAAGTTTTACCATTTTTGGCGGATTCGCCCCGAAGGGTGATAAGTTCCTTTTCAAAATCAAGGTCTGCCCATTTCAGGGCCACAAGTGCCCCCCGTCTCATGCCGGTTGCCAAAGCTAAACGCATTAAGCTGGCTAGGTTTTGGTCGGGGTCTTCATCTAAAACGGTTAAAAGCTTTTGGAGCTGGAGAGGGGTGAGGCATTCGGTCACGGTGTTATCAACAACCGGCATAATAAAGCGAAGGCTCTGGCTGTGGGTGCAAAGCTCTTGGGCCACGCCAAAACGCAATATCCGGCGGAGCAAAGCTAAAGCGTGCTTGACGGTTTGCGGCTTTAATCCTTTATCGGTTAGGGCTTTAGCCATCTTGGTTACGTCAATTGTGCGGAGCGTTTCCGGGTGGCGGTCGTGGAGCGGCTCTAAGTGTTTAAATGAGGAAGCGTCGCCATATCGGGAGGCATAATCGCCTTTTATATCAAGGTAGCATTTCCATAAATCAGTTACGGTAAGCCTTTGGGCTACGGCTTGGCGTTCGGCGTTGGCTTGGGTTTTTCGCTCTTGCAAGGTAATAGGGCCTGTGCCGGTTGCTTTGGCTGTTTTAAGCTTGGCCAATTCAGTTTGGGCTTTTTCCAGCGTCCAGCCTTGGGAAGCCCAACCAAGCCCTTCCTCAATTTGGCGGCCATCAGCGGAGAAGCGAAGGTAAAAGTAGCGGTCAAGTTTTAGGCCATGTCGGCGGGTTGAATGTTCCACTGCTCGAATCCCGGGAGCGAGTGTTATTTTTTTCTGGCTCATGCTTCCCCCTTTTTTAGGTTTCAAAAAAGCCCAAATTCTACCCCTAATCTACCCCTAGAAAAAGCCTGACTATGGGTGTTTTTAGGTGTTTCTATATGATACTAATTGTAAAGATAAATAATTGAAAGTCAAGGGGAAAATGGCTAAAAATGGGTCTAGGTGAAAATGGGTGAAAATGGCCCCGGGGGGCCTCCGGAGCTAAAGGCCGCGCGTTCGAATCGCGCATCGCCCACCACAAATTTC
>CAYJDN010000429.1:0-1435 GCA_964368925.1 uncultured Desulfovibrionaceae bacterium
AAGATTTATCTCATCATCCAGTGGATCTTCACGCAATAAACGTGAATAGTACTCGAAGGCTTTTTCATAATTACCTGATTTTAAATGTTCGTTGGCAGTCGCCTTTTCTTGCATTAGTAAATTTTGTGCTGGTACGCTTTCTGTATTTTGTGCACTAGCCACCATTACAGCAGAGTGGACACATGATAAACTAAACATAAACATGAACAAGGATAAATTTAAAAGCTTTCTCATAGCACACTTCTTTAGGTAAAATAATTATTTTAAAAATTTACATTTATATTTTTTATTTGTCAAATCAAAAAGATTTGCTCCCTACACCGAATCACACCCTAGCGAAACGGCAAAATTAACCTATATATGAACTATTTGATGTTATTGAAAAGCTTGCAAACAATAAACCTTTAGATGCAAAATATCGTGACCATGCACTGCGTGGCAATTATACAAGCTACAGAAAGCCTACACTTTTATCTTTCGGTAGTATGGAGTTTGTTTTTATGATAGTCTGGGTTTATAATTAAGTCGTTTGGCATGGTATTTTCTTTTACTTATAAAGATTGTGCGTATAATAGACAATTCATCTACAACTTCAATTTTATCTATGTCACTTTGCCATGTTTGATTTGGTAAATCTGTTAGATATTCAAAGTTTTTCTATTGGACAGGCTAATGTTACTTTTATTCTGGCAGTAGCTATATTTTCAACCTCACAAATTATGTACCCCTCCCCAAGTTAATCGAAAGCTAAAGCAGAAAAATATCAACTCTTCTGCTATTTTTTCCTTTATTTGAAAAACTTAGAAAATCCACTGATAAATAAAACCAGCACTTATCGCCATACCAATAATAACTGTAAGGAAAGCTATAATCATTTGATTTTTGAAAATTGCTTTCAATAAAATAACTTCCGTTAAACTTGCTCCTGCACTGCCGATAATAAGAGCCATAACTGCACCTAAACCCATACCTTTTGCTGCTAAAGCTGCTGAAAGTGGAATAACTGCTTCTGCACGAATATAAAGAGGTATGCCGATAATAGCCGCTACAGGAATAGCGAAAGGATTATTTTCATTGGCAACTTTTGTAATAAATTCAGTCGGCATAAATCCATAAATGAATGAGCCTAGTGTAACGCCTACCATAAGGTAAGGTAAAACTCTTTTAAAATCTTCCCACGTTGCGTACCAAATACGTAACCATTTATTTGTGGAGTTTTTTTGTCGAAGTGCTAGGACAGCAAGGACTTGTGGCTTGAACTTCTGCAATAGAACCCGTTGTGCAACATGGAGTCAATCCTTTTTTCTAGAATAATAAAACAAAATAAGGTGTCTTATGAATAATGAAATAATTGCAAAAGCCTTTAAAGAGCTGGGACACATAACAAGAGTGCAAATCTATAAAGATATTATCCGTGCAGGAAAACAAGGGATAA
>CAYJDN010000430.1:0-537 GCA_964368925.1 uncultured Desulfovibrionaceae bacterium
AAACTAAGGAAGCAAGAGATACAAGTAATATTACTTGGGGCGACGGCGATAATATCGCGCTTAGATATGCAAAAGAGAATAATATTTCAAAAGATAGCATTGTTGATTCTGAAATTTTGCTCACTGAGCATAGTAAGATGATGGACGAAGCGGCCGCACGCAGACAAGAGCGTAGAGAAAATTCTCTTAGTGTAGCACAGTCGAATACAGAAGAATTTGCGCCTCTTGTAAATGAAGAAAATTTTGCTCAAAAGCATGAGCAGTATAGAGAAAAACGTGAGGGCTTAGAAAAATCAAGTTCAAACCTGTCTAGCATTCGTGATTCTATTCTTCAAAAATTCAAAGAGCAAGGCATTTGGCTTGGGGAAGATTTTACACGTGTATTTCAGTAATGAGGGCGTTTTTTGAAGACGATAATGAAGTAGGATTTATAGGATTTTTTAGAGGAAGTTTGGCTTTATTATATTCTGGACTCCACGGGCTTCGCCCTCTGAGTGACAGAGGAAGTGGGATTTATAGGAGTTTTTTAGTGGAGGG
>CAYJDN010000430.1:547-1425 GCA_964368925.1 uncultured Desulfovibrionaceae bacterium
TTATAGTATTTAAAGGCATGGATTCTCACGATTTTATTGTAAGACTTCGCTCCTCAGAATGACAGATAGGAAATTTTTATTCAACTATATTCATGCGTTACGTCTTTCGCAGCAGTTCTATAAAAACATTCTAAACAAGCAAGTAACGCATGAATTATCAGAAGAGCAAATGCCCTTTTTTGTCATTCTGAGGAGCGAAGCCCGTGGAGTCCAGTGTGTTTTTTAAGTTAAACTTCCTTTTTGACGACACTATCTAGTGTATACTACTATAGCTAATAATACCATTCTTGTATCTCTTCCTGAGTCGCTCGCCTATCTCTTTTTCCAATATCAAAATAGTGGTTGCTCAATTCTTTTCCATACATAGTTACTTTATTGTTATCACCTTCTAAGAAAATCATCGTACCCGAAGAAGTCAATAAATAACTTAAGCTAGGTATTCTGGAGTTAGAGAAAATATTTCCTCTATCTTCACTATACATACTTCCTATATTTAATGTGTTATTACCATTATTTAATAATATGCCAGCACCTAATTTATATCTTTCAATATTGATTTGATTATCTCCAGAACCTGTTCTCAAGCCTCCTTCACCATATACCCACTCGCCCTCGGAGTTTTGAGATTCTGTAAAACCACCACTAGCATACGTCTGTATATTTATATTGTTGTTTCCGTCGCCTGCAACGAGCCTAGCTACACCATTAAAAGTTTGAATATTTATAGTATTATCTCCATTACCAATATCAATAGCTCTTTGTGCATTATGAATGTCTATATTATTGTTCCCGTTTCCTGCCGAGATATTATAAGCTTCGTTTTCAACGTGAATATTGTTATCTCCATTACCTACCGAAACATTGCCATTAGCAATTTT
>CAYJDN010000431.1:0-1424 GCA_964368925.1 uncultured Desulfovibrionaceae bacterium
TGAACTGGCAAAAAAAAGCTGGCCTGTAACCATATTTTATACTGCGCCTAAAGAAAATGTTACAAAAGAAAATACACATGTAGGGGCATTTGTTTTACAACATTTCCCTTCCTTGCGTGAAGAAGACGTAGTGGAAGAATGTACCTCTTTAGAAAAAAATCACGCCACTTTTGTACATGCACAGCTCAGCCCCGAATTTTTCCAGAGTATACAAGAAGATTTTTCTGCACTCTTTGTGGATGCCCATGCCGCCCCTGATATTTTTGCCTCATTACACGCTTTACCCCATGCACAAACAGGTCATATCAAAGACCATATTTGCGCCGGGGGCATGCTAGAGCAAAGCCCCACAGGACATGAATACGCTTCTTCTTCTGCGCAAGCCGGGCAAGGACGCCAGGCAGCTTTAAGTATAGAGCGTATCCTTGGCGGCATTGCCCCCCATGCCGGCAGAGAAGGCCATAGGCAAAATACGGCCTTGCACACCCCCCTTGAAGGTCTTGAAATGGCCATGGCTGTGTCTCCTGCTTCGGGCATGTATACTACGGAAGAAGCGCAAACCGAAGCCAAGCGCTGTATTCAATGCCAATGTATGCAATGCGTGAAAAAATGTGTGTATTTACAAAAACACGGTTCTTTTCCCCGTGCCTACACCAGACAAATTTACAATAATGCCGCCATTGTACAAGGTGAGCGCCGCGCCAATGCCTTGGTGAATGGCTGTACACTGTGCGGTCAATGTACCGAAGTATGCCCAGAGCGTTTTTCCATGGCTGAGGTATGTATGCAAGCGCGTGAAGACCTTGTGCACCGCGGGCATATGCCCCCTTCTGCCCATGCCTTTGCCCTGGAAGATATGTGCGATGCCACACAAAGCGCAGCCACACTCTTTCTAACGGCAGCGCAAAAAAGCCCAAACCAAAGCACGCCTTCTGTAGCCTTTTTTCCCGGCTGTCAGCTTACGGCCTCTCGCGGCGAACAAGTGCTTCACGTCTACGATTTTTTAAATGAACACATGTCACAATCTGTGGGACTTATACTTTCTTGCTGTGGCACGCCTGCCGCCTGGGCAGGACAAAACGCCCTTGCCACACAAGTGATCCGCCACCTAGAAGAGCAATGGGAAAAAATGCAAAAACCCCAGCTTATTCTGGCTTGCGCCTCGTGTAAAAAATTCTTTGCTGAACATTTACCGCATATTCCCTGTACGTCTTTATGGGAAGTACTCTATGAGTTGCGCGAGTATATACCGCAAAAAACAACGTCTACTACCTATAGTCTCCATGATCCTTGCTCTGCGCGTCACGACAGTGCATGGCAGAGTGCCACACGCCTTTTAGCTGCCCATTGCGGCGTTCAGTGCCTCGACTCTGCCGAGCCCAAGGAAAAAACCTCTTGTTGCGGTTATGGCGGTCTTGTATGGA
>CAYJDN010000432.1:0-1421 GCA_964368925.1 uncultured Desulfovibrionaceae bacterium
CATGTCATGTACAAGGATTTTATCTTGTGTAAAAAATACTGGCCATAAGCAATAGGCTAGGGGAGTTTTAATGTCGCAACATACCATAATAAAAGCCAAAGAAATCCGAAAATCTATGCTTGAAAAACGAGCGAAACTTCAAGAGAATCTAGATATATTTATTCATTATTCAAATTTGGCACAAGAAAATATATTAAATAGCGAAATTTGGAATAAAAGCAAGGATATAGCTCTTTATCTGCCCTTTAGAAGTGAAGTGCTCACACATCAGCTTATTGAAAATGCCTATGCTCAGAAGAAAAATCTCTATTTTCCAAGATGTTGTACTCTATCTGACGAAAAAAATAAAGGAAAAATGGATTTTGTTCAAATTTCGCAAAATGAATATGAAACTTCTTTTGAAAGCGGTGCTTATGGTATTTTAGAACCCAAAAAAGACTTGCAAGGTATTGAATTACCTGAACAAAGTCTTGTTATTTTGCCTTGTCTTGCCTATAATAAAGATGGTTATCGTCTTGGTTACGGCGGCGGCTATTATGATAGATTACTAGAAATAAATAAGAATTATACGAAAGATAAAGCCTATTATATTCCTCTTGTTCTTGCTTTTAAATTCCAAGAAAGCGCTGAATTTACAAATAATATTTGGGATATGCCTGCTTTATACATAGCAAATGAAAAGGAGATAGTATGCACTATATAAAATTTCAATTTCCAAGCATAGATAATGTTCATTGCGCCTTTCAAGTACGCACTGTGAGCGATGATAGCAATCCATACGCAGGCGGCAACCTTTCTTACGAAGTGGGTGATGAATTTGATAAGGTATTAATTAATAGGTTAAATATTAAGTCAATCCTAAAAGTTGATAGCTTTAGCGATGTAAAGCAAGTGCATGGAATCACAACTGTTTTTGAGCCTGAAAATTCAGATCCATACACGGCCCCCATTTGTGAAGCCGATGGTTTGGCAACGACTAAGGCCAATCATGTTCTTTGTATAAAAACAGCTGATTGTCAGCCTATCCTTATTGCCGATAAATCTGGCGAGCATTTGCTTGCGCTTCATTCTGGTTGGCGAGGAAATAGGCAGGAATATCCCATGCTTGCTGTTAAAGAATTTTGCAAACATTACAATATTAATGCGCAAGACTTGTTTGCTGTGCGTGGCCCATCGCTTTCCCCTCAAGCCTCTGAATTTATAAACTATGATAATGAATGGGGCAAAGATTTTGATAAGTGGTACAATAGTAAGACAAAATGTGTAAATCTTTGGGAACTTACAAAAGCACAACTAAATCAAGCTGGTATACCTGAAAATCAGATTTTTGGTATAGATATTTGCACTTTTAGCAATAGTCAATTTTTTAGCTACAGGCGCATCAAAAAAAGCGGTAGGCAAGGTTCATTTATTTGGAAAGA
>CAYJDN010000433.1:0-1411 GCA_964368925.1 uncultured Desulfovibrionaceae bacterium
GAATAATAGCAATATCTGCTGTCTTTTCTTGGCTTGCTTCATTAAATCCTTCTAGACTATCAAGCTCTACCATTGCACGTTGTACATCGGCTGGCAAATCAATCAAGACTGGCCCCTTACGTCCATTAGTTGCAAAATGGTAAGCTTTTTCAAGCTCATATCTAATGCGAGTAGGGTCTAATATTTGTACACTATATTTTGTTATTGGTCTTGCTATGTCAACAATTTCAGTTTCTTGAAAGCCTTTTTGTCTTGTGCCAAGCTCGTTTTTAAGTGCGTATGTATCAACTTGCCCTGTAAGAAATATGACTGGCAGTGAATCAAACCATGCGTTTGCGATGCCAGTAACTAAATTTGTTGCACCAGGACCACTTGTTGCATAAACAAGACCCACTTTATCACTCATTTGAGCATAAGCACAAGCGGCAAAAGAACAAGCCTGTTCATGATAATTAAGTTTTAAATCAATTCCATCATACTTTGACGAAGAATCCATCAAATGGCATACTACTCCGCCTGGATAGCCAAAAAGAGTGGACACGCCTTTAGATAGAAAAAATTCAATAATATAATCAGTAACTTTAGTTGCCATAATATCCCCTGTGGCTATAAGTTAATATTATTCATATTTTATACAATTATTTTTCAAATGATAGGATTAATCCCAAATTTTCCAAGGAGCTTTGCCACTAGCCCACATTTCATTAAGATCAATCTTATCTTTAAGCATGTCCATAGGACGCCAAAATCCTTTATGCAAATAGGCGTTTAATTGTCCATCTTCGGCTAGCGTCTTCAGTGGGTATTGCTCAAATGGCATTGTGTCATCATCTGGAATATAATCAAAAACTTCTGGTTGGCATACAAAAAAGCCACCATTTATCCAAGAACCATCACCTTGCGGTTTTTCTTGAAATTTAGTAATTGTCCCATCAGCTTCAATATCAAGAGCTCCAAAGCGCCCTGATGGCTGAACCGCTGTCATCGTGATAAGTTTACCTGCTTGCTTGTGAGATTCAATAGTGGCAGAAATATCAATGTTCGCAACGCCGTCACCATAAGTAAGCAAAAAAGGCTCATCATTAAGATATTCTTTAACCTTGCGAATACGTCCGCCAGTCATAGTGTCACGCCCTGTATAGGCCATTGTCACTTTCCAAGGCTCTGCCCTATTTACATGAATTTCTGTGGTGTTATTTGCTAAGTCAACTGTAACATCTGAATTATTTGAATAGTAGTTTAAAAAATATTCCTTTATTACTTCATGCTTGTATCCACATAGAATAACAAAATCATTAAAGCCATAATGCGAATATATTTTCATGATATGCCATAAAATTGGATATCCACCAACGCCGACCATCGGCTTTGGACGCACCCCAGTTTCTTCACCAAGACGTGTCCCAAGACC
>CAYJDN010000434.1:0-1401 GCA_964368925.1 uncultured Desulfovibrionaceae bacterium
TCTATTCGTGCTTTTTGCTCATCAATTTCGCTTACACTCAAATGATGAGTTTAGAACATTTTTCGCAATACTTTTGAAAAATGCTCTAAAATTCATACCTGAAATTAGCTTTTATGCTTTGAGTAGTTGCATGCTTTGATGCCTGTACATTGTAGTTCAAATCTATAGCAAAATTTTCTTTCTTTGCTTCAACACCCAAACCGCCATTGAAAGCAAAGTCATCAATATTGTCCATAGTATTTGAAATTACGTTTGTTAATCCTTGAGTTGAGGCTCTACTTGTTGAATCTTAGTCACCAAAGGCGGCGATCAATCCTATATGTTCTTTAGGAGCAAGCGCCCAATCTTTTTCGGTTACAAATTCTTTTTGAAGAATTACGCCAACTGGAATTGTGAATACATTTTGACTATCAGAAGCAATATTTGCAAGCAATCCGCCATTACCATAAATGCCATGCTTGCCAGTTTCAGTATAGGTATAGCGTGCGCCTATATGCGGAATTATGTCTAATACAGAAGTATTTATGAGATATTCGGCATTTAGACTTGCGGCGAAAGTGTTTGTGTTCGTATCTGCTGTATTATTTCCCCAAGCCATAAGTGCGTTAGTCGATTGACTAATATCACTAGAAATACGGCTATAGGACACATCAGCTGATAAGCCAAGATTTTGTAATTGATAGCCAGCATAGAGTGACGCACCAAAGAAATCAAAGGAATTACTTGTATAATTCAAATCTCCAGTAGATTGACTCTTACCTCCACCAACATTGACGGAGAGTCCAAGGCGTAGATTTTTCTTCGTGGTGTAATCTAAACCAAGCACACCGCCCACGAGTGAGGAATCGTAGCCAGTATTGAATGAACCAGATTTCACGCCGTTCACATCACTAAATTCTGCTATTGGCATAAACCATACGCCCATACCTTTTTGCATTTGATTACTATGCCCATCTACCTGTGATACTTGGCCATTTTCATTCATAGCTAGTGCAGTACCTGCATTTGAAGCAATACCAGCAAGTGAATTGTGATTACCTATTATTGCACCCACAGATTGAGTAAGATTAAAGGCCATCGCATTTGTTGCGCCTAAAGTAGCGAGCTGTTGAACGCTAGAGATTTCTTTAGCTTGCATTAAATCGCTTTCATTGCCTAAATAGCTCGTGTTTAGTATGCGATTATAGAAAGCTATACCTTTATTAGCGTCATTAACTGCGCTTGGGTATTTTGTTTGTACTTCTGTGAGAAGTGCATTTGCGCTTGTGTTCAAATATTGGTTATTTGATACAAGCTGGCGTAATGTAACGCTATATTTACCTGCAATGCTTGTGTCAACAGAAGCAATTTCCATAAGTTTTGAATCTGTTTTGAGATTAGTATTAATGTTTGCAATACCCC
>CAYJDN010000435.1:0-1386 GCA_964368925.1 uncultured Desulfovibrionaceae bacterium
CAGAGAGCGAAGAAAATGTCTTTCATATTTACGTGCATTATCCCAAAAAGGTACGCATAGGCCAAGAGACGCCCGTAGAAGTAGAACTTCCTCCCTTCATGCCTGAAGGCTCTACCCCCACAGTGCGTATTGAAAGTAGCACCAGCCCTCAAGAAGATTTTAGTCTTATAGAAGCCATGCCCATATCTTCTCTTACCTTCCACAAAGCTGGTACTTACGCTTTTAGCGTACATATAGGCTTTTCCCTCAAAGACCTCTGAGGTGATGACATGCACAATGCACTGGATGTGCAAACCATACTCATTGAAGTTACCCCATAAAAAACATAAAAATTGCCCCTCGAGCCTAAGCCTGAGGGGCAATGTCATATTTTCTGTTATTCTACAATCTATTACGTTCTGTAATCAGCATTACAGGTCACATAATCATGCGATAAATCCGAAGCTAAAAGCACATAGGTGCCCTGCCCTTTGCCCAGTTCAATATTAATGGTCACATCGCGTCCGCGTAAAGGCTCTTCCAATGCGGCGTCATGATTACCGGCAGTAGGTTGCCCATTAACAAATAGCTCCACGCCGCACAAAGACATATGCACATCATTGGGGGCAAACTCTGCGCCGCTTCTACCCACGGCCGCAATAATACGGCCCCAGTTGGCATCACGCCCGTACATGGCAGTTTTTACCAATTGCGAATGTCCCACAGTACGCGCCACTTTTTCCGCATCGGCATCATCTTTGGCGCCTTCCACTTCAATGCGGATAACCTTAGAGGAACCTTCCCCATCTTGCACCAGCATATAGGCCAAAGAGCCTAAAATTTCTACCAAGGCTTCACGTAAAATGGCAAGATCTGCGCTATCGGCCTCGCTTACATGTATACCGGAAGCGCCATTGGCAAAGCCTAGCACCGTATCATTGGTGGAAGTATCGCCATCTACCGTTACACGGTTAAAGGTCACATTGACAGCATCCACAAAGAGCTTTTGCCAAAGGGCTTTATCCACGCCGGCATCGCAAGCTACCACAGCTAACATGGTGGCCATATTGGGGCAAATCATGCCTGCGCCCTTGGTCATACCGGCAAGGTGTATATTCCCTTTGCTTAAGGTAATTTCTCGGTCACAAAATTTAGGAAAGGCGTCAGTGGTCATCATGGCTTTAGTGAAGTGCTCTTCATCCTTGGTACCAAGGCTTTCACCAAGCATGCGTACAGCATCAGGCCACAAATCCATCTTTAAATGATTCCCAATAACACCCGTGGACATGGGCAGAATTTGGTCGGCTTGTATTCCCAGCACTTCGGCCATAAGCCTTGTGGTTTCTTTACAGTTGGCAAGGCCTTCATCGCCGGTACAGGCATTGGCTTGACCGGAGTTTACCATAA
>CAYJDN010000436.1:0-1384 GCA_964368925.1 uncultured Desulfovibrionaceae bacterium
GCATGGCATACGATTCAAACCTCACGCCTTATACGACATGAAAATATTATTCCACGTACGCAAATTCCAAGTGCACTTGATATAGATTTAGCTTGGGATAAAGTGCAAAGATATTGGTATCCTAAAACAGATATATACGGCCGTACAAGCAGAAATAATGTGTATATGACTGGCGATGGTGCTTTTGTCAACGGAGGCGAAGCGGCTATTGCCAAAGGTTATGTTTCAGGTATTGCTATTGCTCAGGATTTAGGAACTATCCCGCAAAGCGAAGCTGTAATCAGGCAAGCAGAAAGTCTAAAAGAAATGAAAAGACTTCTCAAAGCTCGTGATTATTTGCGTTATGTCTTTGCTCCAAATCCAGCAATTTACAATGTGCCTGATGAAACTATTGTTTGTCGTTGTGAAGCTATAAATGCCAAAGAAATTCGTAATGCAATAAAAGAAGGTTATAACACTCCTGATGAAATAAAACGCTTTACACGTGCTGGCATGGGCCCTTGCCAAGGCAGAATGTGTGCAAATGCATTATCTGAAATGCTTGCACAAGAGCAAGGTGCAAAGATTGAAAATATTCCTCCACATCGCAATCGTCAACCTTTTGCTCCTGTAAGTTTGGGCGATTATTGCAAATTACACGCTCCTAAATAGGCTGTATTTCTAAATTAAAAGCTTTTGCTTTTTGGCAAGGAACAAAGCTTTTCTCTTAAGGAGTTTATCCAAAAATAAATGACAGAAAGAGAAAAACTTTTGACGAAGCTCATGTCTGAAAAATAGTCCTCTGTGATATAGCTAAATTTAGTTTATTCAAGAAATCTTAGCTATACAAGCAAAAAGCAAAAGAATTAATTTTGAAACATAGCCTAGTGACATTTATGAAAAAATAGCATATAAACCCCGTGTATTCAAAGTAACGGGGTTTTATTCATTAGTAAAAAAATTATGGAATATTGCATCTTTCTCTTATTTATTATTATTTTGCTTTTCTCTGTATTTATGCAGACAAGCCTTATAATTCCGCTTTCACTAGGTTTTTGCCTGTTCTTTGGCTACGGACTCTATAAAGGCTATAGCGCTAAAGAACTATTTGAGGTTTCGTGGCAAAAAGTAAGCTCTATTGGAAGTATTCTTATTGTTTTTACTCTTATTGGCTCTCTTACTGCTTCGTGGCGTGCTTCTGGCACAATTGCTATGATTATTCAAAGCACTTCATCATTTTTACACCCTTCGTATTTTGTTTTGATTACTTTTTTACTTTGCGCTTGCCTGTCAATGCTTATAGGCACTGCCTATGGGACAGCCGCTACTATGGGCGTTATTTGCATGAGTATTGGAAGAGTGCTTGAAATTGAGCCTGCCTACTTGGGTGGTGCAATCTTAGCTG
>CAYJDN010000437.1:0-1382 GCA_964368925.1 uncultured Desulfovibrionaceae bacterium
TTCCGCCCTTAGCACTATCTAAACTATGCGCTTTATTGACAAAAAGAGCCGCAGTGACATTACCATTATTAGTAGCTCCACTATTTTCGCCCCAAGTGAGTTCAGAGCCTTTGAAGCTATTTTCTGCCCAATCGTCATTGACATCACCAATGACAATATAGGAGTTTTGCCCTGCGATTAAATCGCCGTCAATAGTGCCATTATTGATATTTGCAAAGATTGCCGAAGAAGCGCCGTCTATACCTACACCATTTAGCCATGCAGGATCAGAGAATACAGTATTATCATTCAAAGTTGTTAGGCCAGTAGCTATTATTTTTGCACCCTTTGCGCTAGTTGAAGCGTCGCCAACAAAGAGATTACCATTTAGCGTAAGATCTTTAGTTTCAAAGGAAGAGCCATTATCTATTTTCAAGTCTGAGCCAGTAGCGACAGTTGTTTTATCGCTCTTTGTGGTTTCGTCGCCTTTAATAGTAACTTTGCCACTTTGAATGTCTAATTCTTTGAGTTCAGTTCCTGCAAGTTCAGTATTACCGCCAGCCACAGTGACTTTATTGACAGCACCCTCACCTAAATTGAGATTACCGCTTGAAGTAAGATTACCAGCATAAAGCGTTTTATTTTCGCCGCTTAGACTGTCGCCTGTGATTGTGAGATTACCAATAATATTAAGATTACCATTACCGCCTGTAAGAGCGCCAACGCTGATATTTTTACCAGCTGGAATATCTTCTGTCACATTTCCTAAATCTAGAGTGTAATTACTTAGCGTATTGTCATTATTATCAATAACGGCTTGAAAATTTACGCCAGCCATATTAAGAGTGATGCCCTCAAAGCTTAGGCTTGACTTTGTACCAAAGGTATCTTGAGCGGCCGTACGTAATAGCCCATAAGCACTATTAACGTCGCCATAGTCCATGTTTGCATTGAAGCCCTTGATTGTGACTGAACCGAGTAAAGAATCTGTTTGAGCACCTTTATTAACAGTAGCATTTGCGCTTGTGATAGCACCTTCGGCATTACTACCAATAGTGGCATTGTTAACGATAAGTTTTGAGCCTATAGTTGAAGCTAAACTTGCTTTGTCAGACACTGTAAGTTTGTTATTCGACAAATCAATTGTGCCTGCTGCTAGATTGAAAGTACCGCCATTCACCTCGACATCACTTCCCAATGTTGCGCCATCGTAGAAGTTTGCAACACCATTATGAATAGTGGTATAATTACTTATTACAACATCATCATAGAAGTTTACAGTACCGTCATAGACAGTTATATTGTTATTTATAGTAGCTTCTTTAAGGAAGTTTGTTGTACCACCATTACTTGTAAATCCACCCTTACTTATGCTTATGTCAGAAAGTACATTTGTTGTTGCG
>CAYJDN010000438.1:0-1376 GCA_964368925.1 uncultured Desulfovibrionaceae bacterium
GCTCTAAATTTGCTTGACTTTTTCTTGAAAAAAAGTGAATATTCCTAGTTCATATATTATGGAGATTTATAGTTAGGAGGAAGCTTGTATGAAAAAACTTATGGCTGCGAATTGGAAGATGTATAAAACTCCAGAAGAAGCTAGAAGTGAAGCGGAAAAACTGTCTACTTTATTGCAAGATTCTTCGAGTCAATTAGTGGACAAGGAAGTACTTTTGTTTGTGCCTGCTATTGATTTGCTTGCTTTATCTCAGCTTTTAGATGAGAGCAGGGAACTTCCATTTATGTATGGCGCTCAAAATTTTTATCCTGCTATGGAGGGCGCATTTACAGGCGAAAACTCGCTTGAAATGGTACGTGCCACTAAGGCTGGCTGGGTATTAGTTGGGCATTCGGAAAGAAGGGCGTATTTTAAAGAAGATAATGCGCTTTTAGCTACAAAAGCTGAATTTGCTTTGCAAAATGGTTTTAGAGTTGTTTTTTGTGTTGGCGAAACTTTAGAAGAGCGAGAAAGCGGACAGCTTCAAAGTGTTATTAAAAGCCAATTACAAGAAGGTTTAGCAAAGTTACCTTCGGATTATGATGCTAAAGATTTTGCTATTGCTTATGAACCTGTATGGGCGATTGGCACAGGCAAAGTTGCGAGCGAGAGTGACATTGAGGAGGCGCATGCTTTAGTTCGTGCGATCTTGTCGGAGATTATTTTTGAAAAATCAAGTGAAACTCGTATCTTGTATGGTGGAAGTGTGAAGCCTGATAATGCTGTAAACATTATGAAAATTGAAAATGTTGATGGTGTATTAGTTGGCGGAGCTTCCTTACAGGCTTCTAGTTTTATTGAAATAGTTCTTGCATAAGAAGAGGTTAAAGTGGATACTACTATATTAGCTGTTCATGTATTGGTTTGTGTTTTTATTATTTTACTTGTGCTCTTGCAATCAGGCAGAGAGGGCATGGGGGTAATTTTTGGTGGAAGTAATTCATCTAACTATGGCTCAAGTGGCGCTAGTGGTTTTTTAACTAAACTTACTGCGGTGTTAGCTGTTGTTTTTATTATAACTTCGCTTAGTTATAATGTGATTATTTCAGATCCTAAAGATGAAAGTTCAACTATTTTAGATGTGCAATTTGAGGAAGTAGCGCCGCCTGCTGCTCAAGAAGAAACAAGCGCACAATAATTTGTAAGTATTTATTCTATAATAAATTCCAAACAAAATTATAAAAGGGGAAAGAAATTTCCTCTTTTTTTTATTCAAAATGCTGTAAAGCTTAGATGTGGAAATGACTTAGAGCTGTTTTCATGCTGTTTGAAACTGCATTATCCTTAATAGTATCCAAAAAGCACTCATTTAACGAGCAAGCAAAGCTCGCTCTATT
>CAYJDN010000439.1:0-1366 GCA_964368925.1 uncultured Desulfovibrionaceae bacterium
CATTTTTGACACAAAATGCGCAGTGAGGATTTTGCGTGCAAATGCACCAAAATCTATACTATTAAATCACACAAAAAAAAGGAAATGATTTCTCATTTCCTTTTCTCTATGCTTTTATAAAAACCTACTATTCTTCAACAGCAGCTTTTGGTTCAGGCAATTCGTAGTTAGTGAACTCCATGATAACCATAGGAGCGTTATCGCCCTTACGTGGATCAGCAAGTTTCATTGTACGTGTATAACCGCCGTTGATATCAGCAAATTTAGGGCCGATTTCATCGAAAAGTCTTTTCACGAGTTGGTGATCACCTAACATATCATAAGCTTGACGGCGGGCGTGCAAGTCATTACGTTTTGCTAAAGTGATAAGAGGATCTACTACACCACGTAGAACTTTTGCTTTAGTTTCGGTGGTACGAATACGACCGTATGTAAGCAAAGCTTTTGCCATATTTTTAAAAAGGGCTTTACGATGGGAAGGATTACGCCCAAGTTTTCTTCCTGAATTACTATGCCTCATAGTTTTGCTTCCTCTTCCATTCTTGATACTTTTTTTCAAAAGAATCTATTTTTGTACCGAAATCAAGACCCATGTTGATGAGAACTTCTTTGATTTCGTCTAATGATTTTTTACCAAAATTCTTTGTTTTAAGCATTTCGTTTTCAGATCTTTGAACCAATTCACCTACTGTTGCAACATTTACTGAACGTAAGCAGTTAGTTGCACGTACTGAAAGTTCAAGATCATCAATGCTCTTAAAGAGATTTTCGTTGATATCGCCTGCGTCGCTACGTCCAAGGCCTACTGCATCTGTTGCTTGTTCGTCAAAGTTGATAAAGACAGATAACTGTTCTTTAATAATCTTTGCACTATAGGCAAGTGCTTCATCTGGAGTTACTGAACCATCTGTCCAGAGTTCCATAATAAGCTTGTCGAAGTTAGTCATTTGACCAACACGAGCTTGCTCTATAGAATAAGAAACTTTGCGAATTGGTGAAAATGATGCATCTAATTTGATTAAACCAATTTCACCATCTAAGCCTTCGTGCTGGTCAGCAGGGACATAACCCTTACCCATACGAACTTCAAATTCCATTTCAAGATCTACATCTTCAGTTAAAGTGGCGATGAATTGCTCTGGATTTAAAACTTCAACATGTTGATTAGTTTTAATATCAGCCGCTGTTACAGCACCCTTTTTATTAACGTGAAGTGACACTTTTTGTGGTTGATCTGTATCAACTGCTAAACGTACTAATTTGATATTAAGAATAACATCAGTAATATCTTCAAGAACGCCTGGAATTGTAGTAAATTCGTGGTGAACACCAGCGATTTTTACAGAAACAAAGGCAGCACCTTGCA
>CAYJDN010000440.1:0-1365 GCA_964368925.1 uncultured Desulfovibrionaceae bacterium
AACAGTTACATTTGCAGCGGAATCTGCGTTAGAGACAATAGGTAGCAGTGCATTTTATAATACAGCTTTAACCTCTATAGTAATTCCAAACTCTGTAACTACATTAGGTCATAGTGCTTTTTCAGGCTGTAAAAGCTTAACAAGTGCAACAATAGGCAGTGGAGTTAAAAGTATTCCCAGTTATTCATTTGATGGCTGTATAAACCTTGAAAGTGTAACTATGAATGGAGAGGTTACCGAGATAAACTCTCAAGCATTCTATGATACAAGTTCATTAAAAAATATAAACTTGCCTGATAGTTTAAAAACTATAGGACTTCTTGCTTTTTCTGAAAGTGGACTGACCGAAATAACAATACCCGACAGTGTAACGTCAATCGGCGGTCAAGCATTTGGAAATTGCGACAATATGGTAAGTGCAGTAATAGGTAGCGGCTTAACAGAGATTAGTTATGCAATGTTTGTTGATAACCACAAACTGAGTTCAGTTGATTTTGGTGAAAATTCTAAGGTAGAAAAAATAGGAAGCAACGCATTTCAAGAGAGTTTTGAACTAAAAAGCATTACCTTGCCTGACAGTTTAATAGAAATTGATTATTTTGCATTTATTAAGAGCGGTATTACCTCTATAGAAATTCCTGCATCGGTAACCACAATGGGTGAAGGTGTGTTTAAGGATTGTAACGACCTTGACTTTGTAGTGTTTGCAGGTAAATATAGTGAAACCCTTTTACCGGGTATAGATGGTAGAGCGACTGTAGAAGAAACACCTAATTCATATTTTGCCATACCAGCTGGGGCCGATATATTCTACAAAAACAGCGGACTAGACAACGTTATAATGAGTGAAGCTTGGCAAGCCGAAAACCAAAAATGGATAGACGATGTAGACCGTGCCGAGCGTATAGAGCTAAATTTATTTAAAGGTGACGGCTCGCCACTTGCAGAGGACGACAGGCTAGTGTTTACAGGTGAAGAGTTATTAGATTTTAGTGTAACCCTAAACGGATACAACAATACAGATAATAGTGCCCCTACACTTCTTAACTCTACAGATAACTACAGCAGCTCAGAGTTTAATAGCACAGATGTAGGTCCTCATACTTTAACTGTAAATGTAACAAAACCTTATACAGACACAATTTCAGCAGACTATATAATACGTAAGTCTCAAACAGGTTTTGATGGTAGCGTAACAGTAGACCAACAGGACAAAACCTACACCTACGGCGAGACAATAGGGGTAACTGTTAAGGCTTACCCAACAGGTATATCAGTAGTATATAACATAATGCCGGCTATTGGCGAGCAAAATGAACTTGCACAACCAACAAACAGCGTTGCACTTTATGTAAGAACAGCTAG
>CAYJDN010000441.1:0-1360 GCA_964368925.1 uncultured Desulfovibrionaceae bacterium
CTCGAGTAACATAGACGAATCACTGCTCTCGTTAGTCGCCTCAATAATGTCGGTGGCGGCATTCATTAGCTTTCGCACGGTATGTTTTTCTACAATAATTTTCGCGTAGTCACCAAAATGCGAGATTGTCGGTACTGTCTCCGCAAGGCTTTTAAAATATTGTTTCGCCTCTTGCTCGTTCGCAATAATTCCGAGTTCAGTCACATGATTTACAAGCGTGATAATATCAAGTGGTTTCCCTTGAGTGTACAAATAAATCATCTGCTCGTAGATTTGTGAGCGTTGACGATTGTAAAAATGATCGGGATATAGACTCTCTATAAGTTCCGCCAATATAATGGGTTCAATTATGACAGCACCAAGCACAGCCTGTTCCGCCTCATGGCTGAAAGACTCTTTTATGCCGAGACTTTGAAGTTGAAGTGAAAGCTCCCCTGCCATTTTTACCTCGCTGTTTAGTTACATCATTGTGGTTAGGTTTATTGATTTATCTATGTAAATGCGACCTTTGGTCGTCCGTATATTCATTTTTTAGATTTGCTTTTGCTTTATTTGGGGTTCGTGGTATGCTCATAATCTCCCCTTTGGGAGATTGGCTAATAGTGAAGGGTGAAAGGCTATGGTGTGGCTTCGCCGCGGATTATGCTCATTTAGTGTGGTAACAATCATCTGCCCATTTTTGTGGGTTTTCGTCTATGTATTGCCAAACCTCATGATAACCTTTTTCGTTTCTTATAATCCTATCATTAAACGATTTTTGCCATATTGAAAAACCTATTTGTTTTGATACCCAACGTTTCATTGAACCGATTATCACCGATAACGTAGGGGCGGATATCATCCGCCCGTTCTCATCAGGCATAACAAAAACAATCATGTGGACATGGTCGGGCATTATACAATATTTATCAATAAAAATGTTTTCATAATGTGTAGATATTTGTGAGATTGCTATTTCTACAATTTCACCGTATTGTGATAAGGGTATTTGATTGGGGTGTATTGTTGTAGTGTTCGGGCGGATGATATCCGCCCCTACATTGTGCCACAACAATACATTCCTATCGGCAACGCAAATGGTCACAAAATATGCACCACAGGATGAATAATCATACCCTTTTAATCGCATAGATTTTCGTTTTGGTAATTCCATCAATTACCTCGGCAAATGCTCATAATCTCACTCAAAGATGTTTATGATACATCCATCTATTGTTGTCAATGTACAGGTTTTACTACCCCAAGGTTGCAAGACAATTTCTGAAATTTCATTCCAACCATTTTTAATAACATATTCCCGCATCTTTTCAATTCCATGAATATGCATAAAACAAATCAAATCCTGCTTAGGTTCGCCAAA
>CAYJDN010000442.1:0-1357 GCA_964368925.1 uncultured Desulfovibrionaceae bacterium
AAAGTAGTGCTGGTGCATTAGAAATAGATACTCACCAAGGTGGTATCATCAAATTTAATGGAACAGATAGTAGTCCAATAAGCTTTGATAGTTTGAATATTGAATCGCATGGCGATAGTACTAATATTGCTGTATATAATACTTTAATTGCTAATGGTGACTCGACAATTGCAGGTAGTAATACCATTACTATGTATGGTAATAGTGAAATTGATATTAATGGTATTCTAAGTACTGTAAGTACTGATAAGCCTTTCGGTTCTGCCTTGACCATTGCTAGTGATTCGGCAGGAAGCAATACAATCAATATTGATAGCATTGACGCAGATGCTGCTAATGTAAATATTGACACTGGTAGTTCTGATGACGTTATTAATCTAGGTTCAGTAACTGCAACTAGCTTAACTATAAATACGAATGATGGTAATGATACTAT
Organism: uncultured Desulfovibrionaceae bacterium; assembly: GCA_964368925.1. GTDB lineage: Bacteria > Desulfobacterota > Desulfovibrionia > Desulfovibrionales > Desulfovibrionaceae > CAYJAZ01. Next base: position 437 of record CAYJDN010000442.1, read on the forward strand.
TATTCTGGGTTCAGTAACTGGGACCAACCCTGTTGTAAATATAGATACAGGACTTGGTAACGATTTTGTGCGCTTTGATAGTGCTTTAGGTGCAAATTTGAACGCTGGCAATGACGTAATGGTTTTAGCTCACAATGACGCAGTAAGTGGCTATGCTGGTGATGGTAATGATTTATTAATCTCTGCTGGTAATAATGACATTTACAGTAGCTATGGTTTTGAATATTTCATGCACTATGAGGGAAATAGTGAAAATCTAAAATTTGCAAGCCTAGAAGATATGTTTACTAAATTGAATATAACTGAATTGACTGATACTGAAATAAAAATAAGTGGTGCAGATGATGACGGTTGGGAAATGGATTCTTCTGGCGCAACTGCCACTTATACTATGGACTACCTAGATGGAACAATTACCTTGTATAATACTCCTGGTGCTGGTAATGGAATTGTTACCTTAGTTTAGAGTGTGTTTCTAAATTAATTCTTTTGTTTTTTGGTGATATAGCCAAAATCTCTTCTACAAGCTAAAATTAGCTGTATTACAGGGAACTATTTTTTTGCCGACATTAGGCTTCGTCAAAAGTTTTTTCTTTCGGTCATTTATGTTTGGATAAACTCCCTCAAGAAAAAAACTTTGTTCCTTGCCAAAAAGCAAAAGCTCTTAATTTAGAAACACACCCTAGTTTGCTTTTGTATAAAGTGGTAAAAAAAGATTAATAGAGTTTTTTAAGGCATGGATTCTCACGCCGCTACGCTCCTCAGAATGACAGCGGAAGCATGATTGAAATAAACCTAAAGGCATGGACTCCACGGGTATATTACGTATACCCTCTGAGTGACATAAGGAATTAATACTATAAATTCATAAGGCATTTTTAGCAGCGCTAAAAAATGACTTATTCGAGGTCAAAAATTTTG
>CAYJDN010000443.1:0-328 GCA_964368925.1 uncultured Desulfovibrionaceae bacterium
ATTATCTTTTTTACTTGCTAAACTAAAGCCGATAGGTAATGTACCAGGCATACCAGCCTGAGCAATATGCCAAAGAATTTCTCTTTCTTCTTCAAAAGATAAGTTTTGTATATTGAGAATAGGGATATAGATAAAAATAGGATCAATAAGTCCTTGTTTTGGACTTGCAAGTATATTAACGCAATAAACATCATCTATAACAAATTGGGAAAGCCCAGCATTATCTAATTCTGGAATATCAATAGAAAAACCTTGCTTTACCCATTCTTGAAAACGTGCGTATGAGTGCATTTGAATACCTTTTTAATATAAATACGAATTGTTCTCG
>CAYJDN010000443.1:338-1340 GCA_964368925.1 uncultured Desulfovibrionaceae bacterium
ACTTTATTTACGCTGAATTGTCAAGCGAAGTGGACAAGTAAACAGTGAACTTGCTATAAATTTGCGTACATTAAGATGGATAATACGCCTTCTTCCATTTTTATTCCTAAAGAATGTAATACTTGAATTGGGCTCTCTAATGCAGGACAATTCAAATAAATTGTTTTGGGAAAAGTAGTCGATGAAAGACGTGTATTTCATTAAAAAGAAAAACACTTACACGAGAAAGCTCACGCTCTTGAATTTCAGCACCAAGTGCAACAAATAAACTTTATATATCTCTCCAAGCAATAGTCCCACTAACAGGCCGACTATATATCTTTTCGAGAATGACTTGATGTTTTCGTTTCATATACATATAATATTATTTTTTGATATTATGCCAAGATAAATTTACAAGATATTTATTCCAATTTGAGGTTTGACACAAAGCATTTCTTTTATAACAAAAATATAAAAAAAGGGAGCTTTATAGCTCCCTTATAATTATATTACTATTTCAAGTAATTATGAATTAAAATTCATATCTGAAATTAGCTTTTAGGCCGTGTGAGGTTTCGTGGCTAGAGAGTTGTAGATTGTAATTGAAGTCCATAGAGAATTGATCTTTTTCAACTTCTAAGCCTAATCCGCCATTGAAAGCGAATGAGTCAATATTATCAACTTTATAGCTAGTAACTGAATCTAAGCCAGTAGTGGAGGCCTTACTTGTGGCTTCTAAGCCACCAAAGGCGGCGATTAAGCCAACATCTGCTTTAGGTGCTAATTTCCAATTGCTTGCAGTCACAAATTCTTTTTGTACTGCTACGCCAACAGGAATTGTGAATACGCTTTGACTATCAGAAGCGATATTTGCTACTACGCCATTTTGTCCTTTTACGCTATAAGCGTCGGTGCTGACATAAGTATATCTTGCGCCAATATGCGGAATAATGTCTAGCATAGATGTATTTATTGCGTATTCAGCATTTATGCCTAAGCCAAAAGTAGAAGAGTCGGCAT
>CAYJDN010000444.1:0-1339 GCA_964368925.1 uncultured Desulfovibrionaceae bacterium
CCTAAATAATGATTTTGCCGTTTATCAGCATCAAAAGCAAAGCTTGGCAAAGTAGCCACCTCATGCGCCGCTTCCATCAACACAAGATGTTCAATCTGCAGCACCTCCCGAATCACCATATTCTTGATAGAACTAAACTCTTTCTGCGCAGAAAGCGGCAAAGCTTCCGGCATTTCCTCCTGATAGGTATGATAAATTTCATTCTGCAACTCGAACCATAAATCATAGCCCTGTTTAATGTGCGGCTCTTGTGCCAGCTCGTCCACAATATTATTGACCAACATTTTCAACGGCGGTCGCAAATAGCCATACTGCTTTTTGCCTTTAACCGACTGCAATTTTTCAGCCAGTTCGGCAATATATTTTTCCAGACGAGGATTAGCATAATCGCAACCGGTTTGCCGATTTTGTAATTCCCGAAACACATTTTCAGCCTGCTTTTTAAGCTTATCCCTTTGCTGGCTTTTCTGAATATAAAGCGGCGCTAACTGCTGCTTAAATATTTCATTAGCCAGCGCAGACTTCATTTTCTCAATGCCACGCTTGCTAAGATAGCCCTCATTGGGATTGGTGCTATAGCAAATCAAATGCACATGCGGATGATGCCCCTCATCATGAAACGCAGCATACCAACGAAAATTATCGGGGTGGATTTTAAGGCTTGCGGCAATCTCAAAAACTTTGGCAGAAAGTAATGCTTTCCAGGCAGCTGCAGTTTGATAATCAGTGCTGTCGGCATCTTCTCGACTAAGTGAAATGATTGGCGTCCAAATATTTCCTCTATGTAAAGATATTTCTTTGACCACTTGCGACAAGATAATTTTTTTATCGCTGCCATTAAATAAACCATGACTATCCATAATTTCCACCCTGGGACGGTTAGCAATGTAGTCGAGATATTTTTCTGACTCATTTTTAAGCTGATTCTTTTCAACGCCATCACGAGTTGCCACATATTTTACAAAGTGATTAAGGTGGGACGCCGATTTAGCACTCCCACCTTTGATATAACTGTTTTTGATAATCAAGCCAACCATTAATGGTCACTCTCGAATTTTTGCTCCAGGATATTTTCAAACAAAACTTTGCCTTTGGATTTTTTAATCTCCCGAACACAATTCGCCCTGGTATCTGCTAGCCAATCCTCGTCGATACCGTCTATGGCCAGGCATAGCACATTGATCATCACCGCCATTTCAACCGATAGGCGAAAAAGATTAGCCGAGATTCGGTTTTCGCTGCTTTTTAATGTACCGCCAATTGCCGAGAGAATATGCTCCGAAAGATAGCCGGTGCTATCCCGGCTATTGAGATAGCCGAGATAAAAATCCACTGCCTT
>CAYJDN010000445.1:0-1331 GCA_964368925.1 uncultured Desulfovibrionaceae bacterium
GAGCCATCATTTTATCTAATTCGCCCTTAGAGTCTTTTTCTACTGGTCTGTTTTTAATTTTCTCTAATATAACAGCAAAGAATATCAATACACCAGCTAAAGTAAAGAGTTGTGGCTTTGGAAAACCAGGGATAAGAGCGAATAAAAACACCATACCACCAGCCATTTTTATAGCCTTAGGTTGTGCAAAGAATTGACCACCAATTTGTGCGCCAACATCGTCATCAGTGTCACCAGAACGTGTAATCAACACACCCGCTGAAATAGCAATAATGAGTGATGGAATTTGTGAAACCAAGCCATCACCAATGGTAAGGATACCGTATAATTGAAGCGCATCACCTGCCGCCATGCCATTTTGAGTAACACCAATAACTGTTCCACCAACAATGTTTACCACAGCAATGATCATACCAGCAATACTATCGCCCTTAACGAACTTCATTGCGCCGTCCATTGCACCAAACATCTTACTTTCTTGGCTAACATTATCACGTCTGCGTTGCGCTTCTTCCATATCAATAACGCCAGCTCGCATATCAGCATCAATAGACATTTGTTTACCAGGCATAGCGTCCAAAGTAAAACGAGCGCCAACTTCTGCCACACGTTCTGCGCCTTTTGATATAACTAAAAATTGAACAATAACAAGGATTAAGAATACAACAGCACCAACAACAAAGTTACCACCTAAGGCGAATTCACCAAAGGTATAGATGATTTGTCCTGCATCAGCTTCAAGCAAGATAAGGCGAGTTGTTGTGATATTCAAGCCCACTCTGAAAAGAGTAGTGAATAAGAGCATGGTTGGATATGATGAAAACTCAAGAGCGGTTTTAACATACATCGCCATCATCAGCATAAGAAATGATAAACCCATATTTAGCCCAATAAGCGTATCAACTAAAGGAGTTGGTAATGGTAATATCATCAAGGCTATAACTGCAATAACCAAGAAAACCAAAGCAATATCACTATGCTTTGTGGCTCTTAATACTATAGAATTTGCTTTTGCTAGTGCACTCATACATTTCCTTTTTATTGCGAGGAGGTCAAATTATAATAATGTTGCAAGGCAACCTTAGATTCTTTTTCTCGTGAACTATGCCATAAAGCCTCAGCTTTTACAAGATATAATGGCGCATCAACAGTCTTTAAAGAATCTTCTTTAATAGCTTCTCTAAGATGCTCTAAACATTGAGCATATTCTTTCTCTCTAAGCGCAATAATAGCAAGATTTTTATATATCCACTGCTCTTCTTTCTTTGTTTTCACTAAATCAAGAAGTCCATTAAATATTATTTTTGCTTTGTCAATGTGTCCCATTCGCA
>CAYJDN010000446.1:0-1321 GCA_964368925.1 uncultured Desulfovibrionaceae bacterium
CCCAGATCCAAGTATAAAACGTGAATTAAAGGTATGATTGCCTAATTTAAAAGTATCTTGTTCCATTTTTGCCTCTTTTATTATAAATCTATTTCGTTTAAAATTAATTGTGTTATTATAGTTGCTTGCATTGAAGCACAAAGAGCAACCCTCGGTGCATATAAAGTATTTTCTATTTTTACATCACTTATACCATCGCCGCAAAGATAGTAATTTTTCATCTTTTTTACAGCTTTTATAGTATTAGGATTAGAAATTCCAGCCATTCCGCTAGAACCCACCAATAAAGTATTTGGCATTTGTGTGAGCACTGTTTCAGTGAGCATAGCCTTTTCGCTAGGCACATCAAAAGCTTCACAAATGATTGAACAATTTTTGAAAATTGTTTTGATATTATCAGGGTTTAGCTTTGTGTTAATATTTTCATATTCTGCAAATGGATTAATTTGCATCAATTTGGATTTTAGAGCGTCAACTTTCAATTGTCCTACATCGGCGATTTCGTAATTTTGTCTATGCAAATTGCTTGCATCTACGCAATCAAAATCAACCAAGACTAGCTTTTTTAGGCCTAATCTTGCGAGCAATACGGCTACGTGAGAGCCTAGTCCACCAAGACCAGCAATACCTACACAAGCATCAGAAAGCATTTTTTGTCTTTCTTTTCCATGTCTTGCCTCTAAAAGAGCATACATATTTTTATAAGAAAGAGCATCGCTCATTTTTTCAGATTTAGAATTGTCTTCCTGCATCTTTTTATCCACTTAGCCGCCGCCTACAAAGTGTACTATTTCTAAAATAGCGTCTTTTTCAAGCAAGGTAGTTGCAAATGCGTCACGTGGAACCACAACAGAATTAAGCTCTACAGCCACTCTGGTAATATCAAAGCCCTTTGATTGCAAGTATGCTTCTAAGGTGCAAGAAGATTGTAATTCTTCTTCTGTTCCATTTACTTTCATATATATAACTCATCTAAAATACATTTTATTTGTCACGAAAAGGCAGAATACTCAATTCTTTTTTATTTGTAAAGCTTTAGGAGAGTATATTTAATACGATTTTAAAAATTAATAGCTGTGGAAGAGGGACTAATTATATTTGAAAGGCATGGACTCCACGGGCTTCGCCCTCTGAGTGACAGCGGAAGATGGATTAATTCTATTTAAATATAAAATGAAGTAATTTATAGAGTGGATTGCTTCTATTTAAAATAAAATGAAGTAACTTATAGAGTGGATTGCTTTTGTTATAGTGTTGTGCTTTATAATGCATTTCAATGCTTTTTTGTTAACTGTTCTTTCCCGGGGAAAAACCACAGGAG
>CAYJDN010000447.1:0-1314 GCA_964368925.1 uncultured Desulfovibrionaceae bacterium
TTTGAAAATGATACACGTTTTTTAAAGCAGTTCTCTCAAGGTGACTCTTGGAGAAGAAGTTAATCTAACATTTAGGAAAAGGGTATAAAAATTATGAATATTTTAGTTATAAACGCTGGCTCTTCCTCTTTTAAATATCAATTAATCAACATGGACACTAAAGAAGCTTTATGTTCAGGTTTAGTTGAACGTATTGGTCAATCTATGGGAACATTAGTATACAAGCGCTTTCCAGATACTGACCAAGAAGAAAAAGTCAAGATGGAAAAACCTTTTGCGGATCACAAAGAAGGTATGTTGGCAGTTATGGAAATTATGGTTTCCGCAGATAAGGGCGTAATTAAAGACGCTAGTGAATTAGCTGCAACTGGCCACCGTGTATTGATTGGTGAAGAAGGCATGAAGGAAGAAATTGTAACTCCAGAACTTAAAGCAACTATCAATGCTTTAGCACCTTTAGGCCCATTACATATTCCAGCAAATCTCATGGGTATTGAAGTTATGGAAGAACTTTTCCCATCATTACCAGCGATTGCTGTTTTTGATACTGGTTTCCATACAACTATGCCAGAATACAATTATACATATCCAATCAAAAAAGAATTAACTGAAAAGCACAAAATCCGTCGCTATGGTTATCATGGAACATCACATAAATTTGTGTCACGTGAAGCGGCTTTATTTATGGGCAAAAAACCAGAAGAAGTTAAAGTGATTGTATGTCACCTTGGTAATGGTTGTTCTATGTCTGCTGTGAAATACGGCGAATGTGTGAACACAACTATGGGCTTTACACCGCTTGAAGGTCTTATGATGGGTAGCCGTTCTGGCGATGTTGATCCTGCTGTTGTTGCTTTCCTGATTAGAAAAGAAGGCTTCACACCTGAACAAGTTGACGACATTCTTAACAAGCAATCAGGCTTCTTAGGTCTTTGTGGAATGAGCGATATGCGTGATATCCATGATGCTATTTCTAAGGGCGACAAAATGGCTAAATTAGCTTTTGACATGTTCTGCGCTAGAGTACGTAAATTTATTGGTGCATACCTCTATGAATTAGATGGCGCTGACGCAATCGTATTTACTGGTGGTATTGGCGAAAATGATGAATTTGTACGTGAAGCAGTTACAGCAAATGCTTCTTTCTATGGTATTGAATTAGATAAAGAAGAAAACTTGATTCGCCGTGGTGAAGCTCGTTATATTTCTACTCCTAATTCACGTATACCACTTATTATTATGCCTACTAATGAAGAGCTTGAAATCGCTTTAGCTGTACAAAGACTTATATAGTAAAGATTTTGGTGCATTCGC
>CAYJDN010000448.1:0-1309 GCA_964368925.1 uncultured Desulfovibrionaceae bacterium
AATGTTCTTTCCAACGTGAAACTTCTGGTGAATCAGCTCTACGTCCCATAAGACGCTTTACTGCAAAAATTGTACGTTCTGGATTTGTTACTGCTTGACGTTTCGCAGTGTCGCCTACTAATCTTTCCTTATCTGTAAAAGCTACAATAGAAGGAGTTGTACGGCCACCATTAGGGTTGGTAACACATTTTGGTTCTTTACCTTCCATAATGTAGACACATGAATTTGTTGTTCCTAAGTCAATTCCTATAATTTTACCCATAATCTTTTATGACTCCCAATTACCAATAAATTTATTTCTGTGTATAAGTTAATATCAATTTCTTTATCGTCTAGTAGCAAATACAATTTTTTTTACAATTTTTATGATTTTTTTTTAATGAAAAGTATAAGAGGCTCGTTTAATTGACTTTTAAAATTCTGTCTTTTTTAAGTAAAAACCCCGCGGGGAATGGATCTGCCAAAAAAGCCAGAATCATTTGCGGGGAAACAGAACATAAACCTTAGCCCATGCCCTGCTTTTTAATATGTACTAAACTATATAAAATAATAGACTAGAATAGTTTTTTTTTTGATTATGAAAGTATAAGTGCGCTTTGTTATATATTGTAAAAAGAGTTACATAGAATTTGTCGATAAAATCCCAAGCTTTACAGCATTAAAGAGAGCTTGCACCATATTTTGATCATATTTATTTTGCTGGCATTGAGTAAATAATTCTTGCAAGATGCTGGTTAAATCTTTCTTTTGTCTATGCGGGGTATTTTGCATCATAGCAGACATTGAATCCACTATACCAGTAATTCTTCCTGCAATACTAATCTCTTTTGTTTTTTGAGGATAGCCAGAACCGTCCATTCTTTCATGATGTTCTAAAACTGCTTGCAAAACAATAGGTTCTGCAATGTCAAACTTTCTTAATACTTTTGCACCCTCAAGAGCATGTTGTTTGATTTTGTCTACTTCTTCAGTTTTCAAATTACCAGATTTATTGATGATATAACCTGGTACTTTGCTAAAACCAATGTCATGTAAATAAAATCCTAGCAAGATCCTGTCAAACATCTTACGTGAATAGCCATCTTGTGTATTTGTGAAAATCCAAGCGCCAAGTACAAGAGAATTTACTGCGTGGTGGCCGCTATTATAGTCTTCAGTATAGAGCTGATTCATAAAGGCACGCAATCTGTGTTTGTCTTCAAAAATATATTGGCTAAATACCATAAAGTCTTCATATAATTTATCATAAACTTGTATGACAGGTTGTACGAAAAGCGCATTATAGCGTATAGACAAAGCTTTGATGATA
>CAYJDN010000449.1:0-726 GCA_964368925.1 uncultured Desulfovibrionaceae bacterium
TCGACAAGAAACAGGATTATATCGACATTTGTGACAGAGTTGAGGTCGAACGAACAATCAGTCACACAAAAGGAAGTTTCGGTCTTGGGCTTATCCGCACAAGGCTTGAATTGACATCCTTAACTGCAATCTCACTTACGATTTTAGCACTTAACTTAGCGAAATCTTTCGCTTACAACTTTGTTGCGTTTCGGAAATTTTGGAGGATTTGGGTGAGTTGGAGGAAATTGGGGATTGTTCAGTAGGCTTTAAACAGACATGATGAGTATAAAAAAGAAGTTGCGATACGAAAAAGCTTATTGCCAATTGATTTTGCTTTAAATGATGTAATAAATTTTATAATTTTTATTTCATCTAATTTAACTTTAGGGATAAGCGGTAGAGAGTTCAATTTGGATTCGAGGTTATTATAAAAGCTATATAGGAAAAGTGGTTGGTGCAAAAATTCATTCGTTCAGGAAAATGAAAAACTCCCGAACACCCTATTATTTCATGGACTTTTCCTGCTGGATACGGAAATAAGATTTGAAGCCAAATAAAAAAAGTTGGAGTTCTGCGGTGATATCATCATATAATTCCTCAAAATTATGAAGTTATATGTAAAAGTAGTGTGCATAGACGAACATCAAACGTCTAGCGTATAAGTTTGCTTAGATTGCGTAGACGAACGTAAAATAGACAAAATCAATGTAGACATGGATATAGGATAAAGTGGCACTCCCGAAT
>CAYJDN010000449.1:736-1307 GCA_964368925.1 uncultured Desulfovibrionaceae bacterium
AAAACAATTCAAGCAAGAATTTAAGATATACGAAAATTTAGCATAGATATAAGAAGACTCAGAAAGTAAAAAAATATTTGAATATGAAAGAGAGAGTAAATATGGTTTATGATATTAATTTAAAAGATGAAGAAGCGGCAATATATTTTCTCGGGCAGGCAGGGTATTTCATAAAGTCATGTGGATGCGCTGTTTTAATTGACCCATATCTGAGTGACAGTTGCGGTAAAAATCCACTCTTTTCACGGCGTTATCCTGTGCCGATTGACCCGAAAGGCTTATTTGCGGATATATTTATAGTGACTCACGACCATAAAGATCACTTAGATCCTGAAACTATCAAAGCTTACGGAATTAATAAAGATACGGTATTTGTCGCACCTCACCTTACAGTACATCATCTGCAAAAGCTTGGCATACCAAATGAACGTATTACAATAATTGACTGCGGTGAAACACGTGTTGTGCGTAAAGTTGAGATAACAGGCATATTCGCACTCGGCACATCAAAAAAAACAATCGACACCACAGGATATAAGCTAAAATTTACGAACGGTAAATCAATATATCA
>CAYJDN010000450.1:0-1304 GCA_964368925.1 uncultured Desulfovibrionaceae bacterium
GTAAACTTTGGATTATGCGTATAAACGCAGCAGTTCGTGAACACGGTATGAGCTATTCACGTTTTATTAACGGCATGCAAAAAGCCGGCATCGATCTAAACCGTAAAGTACTAGCTGACCTTGCAGTAAGAGATAAAGAAGCTTTTGCAAAAATCGTAGAACAAGTAAAAGCTCATAGCTAAATTGTAACATTAAATGGCAGGGGGCAACTTCTGCCATTTTATAAATCTATCCACAAAAGGCGTAAAATATGAATTTACGTGAAAAATTAGATAACCTGACAGTTTCATTGCAAAATGAGCTTGGTCAGGTTTTGTCTTTAGAAGCACTAGAAAAAGTTCGTGTTGAATTTTTAGGCCGTAAAGGCCACATTGCAGAGCTTATGTCACGCTTATCTGAACTTTCAAAAGAAGAGCGTCCTAGCTTTGGTCAGGCAGTGAATGCTGTGAAAGAACAAATTACAGCACAAATTGAAGCAAAGAAAGAACAATGTATCAAAGAACAAGAAGAAAAATTTCTTGAAAGCTTTGATCATACAACGCAAGGGCGTAGTCCTTGGCAGGGTTCAATACATCCAATCAATCTTGTGATGGAAGATATTTGTCGTATTTTGCAAGACTTTGGCTTTGATACTGTTGTTGGGCCTGAAGTTGAAACAGATTATTATAATTTTGAAACACTAAACTTCCAACACGACCACCCTGCTCGTGACATGCAAGACACTCTTTTTATTGCAGATAAAATTCTTTTAAGAACGCATACATCGCCTATGCAAATTCGTGCAATGAAAGAAAGAAAACCTCCATTAGCGGTAATTGCGCCTGGTAAGGTTTATAGAAGAGATTCTGACATTACCCACACGCCGATGTTTCATCAAGTGGAAGGCTTATTAGTAGGCGAAAATATTTCTTTAGCGCATTTACGTGGTATACTTTCTGCGCTTTGTAAGGGACTTTTTGGCGAAGAAACGAAATTACGTTTCCGTCCGTCCTTTTTCCCATTCACTGAACCAAGCATGGAAGTAGATGTTTCTTGTATGGCTTGTAAGGGTGAGGGGCAAGTAAACAATGAACCTTGCCGTATATGTAAAACTACAGGTTGGCTTGAAATTTTAGGTTCAGGCATGGTAGATCCTGCGGTTTTTGAAGCTGTAGGCTATGATTCTGAAAACATCACAGGTTTTGCTTTTGGTTTAGGTGTTGAACGCATAGCCATGCTAAAATATGGCATAAATGACTTGCGTATGAACTTTGAAAATGATACACGTTTTTTAAAGCAGTTCTCTCAAGGTGACTCTTGGAGAA
>CAYJDN010000451.1:0-1302 GCA_964368925.1 uncultured Desulfovibrionaceae bacterium
ACTCGTGCTTAGCTAGAACTTGAAAAAAATGCCTATATATATAGGGTTCAAAGTTCACACAGCAAAAGGCATAAACACATATTTGCGACTGATAAACTCATTCTTTTAGATGATAGTTTACACACTATTGTTAAAAATTGGGAAAAAAAGTTATTTAGTGTTGCCTCTGAGAAAGAGATGGAAGATGCGAGTAATACATTATTCAAAATTTCGCTCTTTACTTACGAGCACTTTAGAAACAAAAAAAATAAATAAATAAATCAACGAATAAACATATATTTTTATTAACGCATAAAAATAAATAAAATCTGCTATTTGCAGAAAATAATAAAAGGAGAATTGGTATGAGTAATTTTGTAACTTATAAGTATGAGGAACATTTAATCACACAACAAAACAAGGCTGAGGCAAAATTTTTAGCAGCTTTTGAGGCAGCAAAGCCAAGTTTGCAAGAGGCGCATATTGTTGTGAATCCTTATATTGTTAACCCTTTAGCCGCAGTTATTATGTTTAAAACTTCTGCGAGTGTAGCTCCTAAAATGACTATTCACGGCAAGCGCCACGCTCGTGAGGATCTTGTGCACACTTTCGAAGCATCAACTAGCCATGTTTTGCCTATTGTTGGTTTATATGATGGCATTATTACTAAAGTAACTATCGAAGCAGGAAATGAAAGCAAAACTTTTGACATTCAAGCAGGTGAATTACCAGAAGTAGCACGTTGTCGTAACATTATGACTACTATGGATTATTTCGGTACGGATCTTATGATTCTTACTCCAGCAGATAAAAACTTTGCTGTTGGCTATGACTATAAAGGCGAAGTACGTTGGCTTATTGGTACGCCTACAATGTTTGATATTAAGCGTTTAAAAAACGGCAATATTCTAACAGGTTCACACCGTTATAGCCGTATGCCCTATTGCGCAACAGGTTTAATTGAAATGACTATGGCTGGTAAAATTATTAAAGAATATCGCATGCCTGGCAATTCTCATCACGATCATTGGGAAATGAGAGATGGTAATATTATGGCTTGTACGCAAGATTATTCAGAGGGTAAAGACACTGTAGAAGACATGCTTGCTTTGCTTGATAGAAATACTGGCGAAGTATTACGCACTTGGGATTTTAAAGACTTTTTACCGCAAAACGAAGGTAAATCAGGCTCTTGGAGTCATCATGATTGGTTCCATAATAATGCTCTTTGGGTAGACGAAGACACAAAAGAAATTATTCTCTCTGGTCGTCATCAAGATGCTATTGCTTGTTTTAATTATGAAGGAAATGATGGCAAAGGCG
>CAYJDN010000452.1:0-1295 GCA_964368925.1 uncultured Desulfovibrionaceae bacterium
CCCCTTTAAGCGCAGAAGAGCAAGCGGAGCTTAACGCACTTGCGCAAGACAACGGCTCCATAGATTTCAGTGATATTCCCCCTGTGCAAAACTTGGAACGCTTTTATCGCCCTGTAAAGCAAATGACCACCATACGCCTTGACGCTGATGTACTAGCATGGCTCCGTTCACAAGGAAAAGGGTATCAAACGAAGATTAATACTATCTTGCGCCGTGAGATGCTGGCGTCTGTGCAAACTAGTGGAATAGGTTGTCATGAGAAATAAAATGTGTCTGCGAGGTAGCATCTGGTCGTACAAATACCATACTCAAAAGAACCACAATAGGATGTATTGTACGACCAAGTCTAAACCACTACATATAACACATAAATATCTTTAGAAATCCTATTTATCACTCATCACAATTTCCACACTGAAGCGACACTGCCTAATTTTCCCCTGCTCAGTCGTCATCTTTGTAAACGATTCTGTTATTTGCCTATACAAAACTTCAAGGGTATCAGCCTGTTTTTTATCATAAGGAGGAAGGGGGATTTTCTTGATTTCTTCTGTGCTGATGAAGGGAGATTTACCAATCACATGCGCTTTTATCCATGCTTGAGTAGCAGGGCTATTCAATTGAGCATGTAGCCATACCGCATGTATTGCCTGTTTAGGGCGAATAATGCACATAGCCGTTCCTACAATGGTAGTAGCACCTACCTGTGGCACAAAGCCATTTTTACCAATGGACACAGGGCTACCTCTATAGGAAAAAATACTGTCTCCTGCCTGTAAGAGATGCTTTTTTTGCTTATCAGTAAATTTCACTCGAACTAACTTGCCCACATGGGGCGGTAAAAATCCAGAGTTTATTTCTAGTTTACTTAAAGACACCTCATGCACCACGAACGCATCACCGCGAGCATCCTCGGCGCTCCCTTCATACGGTATGCGCTCTGCTTGGCAACGCAAAACTTCAGCATAATGTTCCAAGGGATAGCTTTTACCATGTTTCTCTTTTGCTACACTATAATACGAGGGGTTAAGTCGTGTGTCTTGGGTACTTAAAATGTCATATGTGGCGCGTCGCCCCTCACACAGGGGCGTGGATTGAAACAGCCCGCAACCTAAAGTTGTACAGAATACGATGCAAAAAGAAAAAGCCTTTACAACTTTCGTCGTAAAGGCTTGAACTTACTGGATCCCAGAGACAAGTCCAAGGGAATTGTTTAGCGGTTTGAAAGCTTCTGCTCAGCTCATAGCAATTTTTGGTAAAATTCAACAAATAAAAAACTTTACCAGATGTGGTTG
>CAYJDN010000453.1:0-1291 GCA_964368925.1 uncultured Desulfovibrionaceae bacterium
GATCAGAACTGCCTGTAATATTTCTGCTGTGGTCTAAATTTAAGCCGAGAGCAATTGCTTTTTCTTTTGTAATCGGTTCACCATTACGAAGTCCACTATTTCCAGTCATACTCTCTCTATTAAAACTCGCTTTTACCATATCATTTATACGCACTATAAACACCTCCAAGCGTAATTATTATATACCTATAATATCGACAAGATTTTGTAAAACTTTAGATACACTTGCCATTTATATAGTTATACCACGAAAAAGGAAATATTAAATAGCACCACACTATTTCTTTTAAATATAACATCTATAATTACACTCGTTTTTTTATACCATCTTCATCTCAGGCTCGGAGCGGGACATAACTTGCTCCATATACCTCGCCACTAAATCGTCATTAAAATCCTTTGTCTGTGGAGTAATTCTGCTAACAGCTACACCTCGTTCCGTCAGCATTTCTTCAAATCTTTTGGCAGCTTGATGTCCTGCTGTATCATTATCGGTGCATAATACGACACGGTTTATGTGATTGTTATTACTTAGCAGTTCTGTAATCGGCATAGAAGATGTACCGCAGAGTGCCATATAGTTGTGCCTTTTCCAATCGGTATCTTTGTACATCGTTATAAACGAGAGGAGGTCTAGGTGTATCCATTTTCGGAAGCATCTTTTTCCCACGTAGCAAACTGATATCCACCAATCTCTGTTTCTTTTCCAGCTAAGATAACAGAGCCGAAATCAGCTAACAATTTGAAATCATCATTTCCACTGTTAGATTTCAAAAACGGAGCTTTTTCCGTAAGGGTGGTATAGTCTTTCACATGATATATCGCCGAGTGTATATCACATATAATTTCTGCAACATCTTCGTTATCAGTGAATATGTTATCATAATATAGTTTTCTGCACCTACATGGTTGCGCCTAAGCAGTTCAAGCAATTCTGTTATTTTATACATTTCAGTCCTCCAATCTTAAATCTGCAAAATATTTGCGCTGTAAATTTCAACAAGTAATGCCGTGAGTAAGATTTTGAACACAGTGTCATTAATAACTTCCTCATCAGCAATTTCATCTATTGTGATTTTGGGTATGTTTTCATATATCGTTCGAGCCATTTGGTAGTAAGCATATCCGTCTATGTCTATACCTTTAAGATTTATCTTCTCAAAGTCGATGGTATTTGAATATACTTTGTCGCTGACCAAGTTCCACAGTCTACTTGTTGTAGTCAGCAAATATATGGCTGAGATGTAATGATTTGTAGGTCGGCTACACACCATTCGTATTTTTCTTAGTG
>CAYJDN010000454.1:0-1288 GCA_964368925.1 uncultured Desulfovibrionaceae bacterium
CCACTGTTTAGAGTGACGTCTACATTATTTGTAAAAATGACGTTTCCTTTAGTTGTATCATTACCGATATTTAAAGTTCCTGTGCCTTCATAACCATTGTTAAATGTAACGGAGTTTATGGCAGTGGTCGTTCCACCAACATTATATAGCTCGGAAAAGGTTGTCCCATCAGCTGTTATAGCATTATTGCTCTTATTTATGACAGTACCAAGAGTTGTGTCGCCTTTAAAAGTTACATTGGCGCCATCTTCGATAGTTAGTTTATTAGAAGAATTATCATAACCACCTGTAAAAACAACATCATTCTTAGCTGTAAGATCGCCACTAATAGCATAATTACTTATAAAGTTTGCCCCATCAGCTATTATAGCATTAGTACTATTATTTGTAACAGAGCCAAGAGAGGTTTCGCCTTTGAAAGTTACATTGGCGCCATCTTCGATAGTTAGTTTATTAGAAGAATTATCATAACCACCTGTAAAAACAACATCATTCTTAGCTGTAAGATCGCCACTAATAGCATATTTAGTCATAAAAGTAGCCCCATCAGCTATGATAGCATTAGTACTATTATTTGTAACAGTACCAAGAGAGGTTTCGCCTTTGAAAGTAGTTGTAGAGCCAGCGTCAAGAGTAAGGCTTGCATTGCTTGCATTAAATGAGCCGAAAGTGGACGCGCCTTGTAAAGTAGTTGTACCAGAATTGATAGTAGTAGAATTATTAGCTAAGTTCGCATTTTTTAGAACACTTGTGCCACTTACGCTAAGAGTGGCATTGTCAGCAATTTTTCCAGAATATTTAGTGCTATCATGCGTCACTTCATCAAAAGCTAAAGTTGCATTGTCTAAAGTTACTGCGCTTACATTTTTAAGCTCATTATTCAAATTAAAAGTTCCACCACTAGCATCACTACTTTTAATGTTAACACTATACTTATTAGTGCCATTAGTTTTTACATTATCGTCTAAAGTATAAGAAGCATTATTTTTTAAGTCAAAATTTAGCGATTTATTATCAGTGGCAAAATAAATAGCATTATATTCTTTATTACTATTGTCCAATTTAGCTGTATAGTTGCCACTTATGCTATATTGTTTTCCATCTGCAAGGAAATTTAAATCATTATTAGTATAAATAGCTCCACCAAAAGCTTCTATATCAGATTTAGCATTATTGCCCTTTAAATTGCCTGAAATTGTGCCTATAGTCGCAACGCCATCATAAATTGAAGAGTTATAAATCGCACCACCAGAACTACCGCGACCAGTTGAACTTGCGCTATTATTAA
>CAYJDN010000455.1:0-1281 GCA_964368925.1 uncultured Desulfovibrionaceae bacterium
TAAAGCATAAACTACATAGAGCGAACACATTTAATAAAATATAAAAGGCATGGACTCCACGGGTTTCGCCCTCTGAGTGACTAAGGAAGTTTGAATTTATTAGATTTAATACAAATCATATCTTCCACAACTATAATGAATTTTTTCTATTGAAACAAGCAATGGTTATGTCATCGGAAGGCTCAGCGTCTTTCCTAAAGTCAATTATGGATTGATATAATAAGGTAATTAATTTTTGTGGATTTGCGTCGTAATTTGCTATGACAAATCTATCTAACCTTTCGTCAGAATACAGTTTTAAATCTTCGTCCATAGCTTCTGTTACGCCATCGGAGAAAATAAGAACGAGTTCGTCTTTGTTGACTATGTCTTTGTGTACTTTATAATCCATACCATCAAAAACGCCTACCATTGGGCCACTTAGACCTTCAAGCTTGCGTAATTCTTTAGTTTTTTGATTAATTACTAAAGGTGGACAATGCCCGCCATTTACGTATTCAAGTTCGCCAGTTTCTGCATCTAAAACCGCAGCGAACAAGGTTACAAACATATTTGATTCATTATGCGCTGACAAGAGATTATTCAAATTGCTGATGGCGTTTCCTAGGTTTGTAGTTGAAATGAAGGCATGCCTTAAGATGGTTACAGTTATTGACATAAACAAAGCTGCGCCTACGCCTTTACCAGAAACATCACCGAGAATGATGAGATATCGACCATCTTCAAGTTGGCGATAATCGTAGAGGTCGCCGCCTACTTCTTTGGCTGGTTCTAGGAAGTAAGAAGAAGTGAAATTATGTGCACAAGGGGCATTTTCAGGTGCATTTAAAATATCCATTTGAATATCTCGAGCGGCATTCAATTCACCTTGCATACGTTCTTTTGTGCTTGTGGCTTCAACCAAATTTGTCACTTGTGTAGAAAGTTCGTTTGTGAGTTCTCTTATACTATTTGTTAGAAGCCCTATTTCGTCATTAGTGTTCGCTTCTAAGCCGTCTGCAAATTCTTGTAAAGATTTTTCTGACGCCATGTTAACCAATGAGAAATCTTGAACTTTTTTTGTTAATATCTGAAGTGGATTAATAGTTTTTAACAATATCATTATACTGATAATAATTGAAATTGTGGTTAGCACAATGGCAAAAATAATTTGATTTATCGTTATATTTTGACCAAATTTTCTTAATTCCTCAACGGGAATACCTGCGTAAATATACCAATCTAAGGGCTTTAAATAACCAACTTGTAATAAATATTCTTCATTATTGATAAATTGCCTAA
>CAYJDN010000456.1:0-1269 GCA_964368925.1 uncultured Desulfovibrionaceae bacterium
TAGAAACATGCGGTTCAACAACAGTTTTACAACGATAACAAACACCTACAGCATGGTCAATAGGCTTTATTTCAACAAGTTGCCCTAAGGCATCAATGTCTTCTAAAATTGCCTTGCGACAATCCTCTTTAGTCATACCAGCATACTTACCAGCAAATTCATTCATTATGCCATCTTCATCAATAGCTTGAATAAATTCAAGATTATGCGTGTGACCAAGCGCCCAGTCATTATGATCATGGCTAGGAGTTACTTTTAATGCGCCTGTACCAAATTCTTTGTCTACGTAAGCATCTGCAATGATAGGTACTTCTCTGTTCATTACAGGTACAAAAACTTTTTTACCTATAAGATGTGCATATCTTTCGTCTTCAGGATGCACGCAAACCGCAGTATCAGCTACAATCGTTTCAGGGCGAGTCGTAGCAATTGTAATTGTTTCATCACTATCCACAACTTTATAAGAAATCGACCAAATGCTGTCCTTTCTGTTCTCATGCTCAACTTCATCATCAGCTAAAGCCGTATGACAACGAGCACACCAGTTAATAATATATTTGCCACGATAAATTAATTCATCATTATATAATTGAACAAAAACTTTGCGAACCGCCTTAGCAAGATTGTCGTCCATAGTGAAAGCTTCACGACTCCAATCTACAGAAGCACCTAAGCGGCTAATTTGATTAAGAATTTTACCGCCGTATTCCTTTTTCCACTCCCATACACGCTTAACTAATTCTTCACGCCCTAGATCGTGTCTTGTCTTACCTTCCTTAGCTAATGCACGTTCAACCACGTTTTGAGTTGCAATGCCAGCGTGATCTGTGCCAGGAATCCACACAACTTTCTTGCCCAATTGTCTTGCATGACGGCAAAGAATATCTTGCAATGTCATGTTATACGCATGGCCAATGTGTAAAACACCAGTGACGTTTGGCGGCGGTATTACAATAGAATAGGCCTCTGCATCACTGCTCATGTCAGGGGTGAAAGTGTTGTTGTCTTTCCAGTGCTTCTCCCAGTGCGGCTCAACCGTAGCAGGATCGTAAGTTTTTAATTCCATATTATATCTCGTGTATAAGTTTATTGTAAAAAATGATTGGATATATTAACCTAAAATTACAAAATACGCAAGCAAAGCCATAAGGGATATATTTTTTTAGAATAGTCATGTAGCGCTGCTACACACCTGTCATCCAAAAAGATGACGCCTCGCCTAAGAAAAAATATGAAATTTTTACTGACCTAACATTTATGCAAAATGCT
>CAYJDN010000457.1:0-1265 GCA_964368925.1 uncultured Desulfovibrionaceae bacterium
TGAGTGTGTGTGTAAATCAATACAATTTTTCATAGTGTGGCCTTAATATGATCTTTATGAATTGGTAATAGAATCAATAAAAGCTAATATTTCTTCACAAATTTCATCTATTGTCTTAGTTCCATCAAGGTGTAGATCTGGTTTTACAGGTGCTTCAAATGGCGATGAAATGCCAGTAAAATTAGGAATTTCTCCTTTTCTTGCTTTTTTATAAAGCCCCTTAGGGTCACGCTTTTCGCAAATTTCAAGTGGAGTATCCACAAAAATTTCAAAAAATTCATTTTCTTCAAAAATTGTACGTATATTTTCTCTATCTTTTGCAAAAGGAGAAATAAAGGTTGCCAAAACAATTAAACCAGCATCAAGCATGAGTTTTGCCACATGCGATGCACGGCGTATATTTTCTATTCTATGCGCTTCTGTAAAGCCTAAGTCTTTATTGAGTCCATGCCTGAGGTTGTCGCCGTCTAACTGGTAAATATGCTTACCTTTTGCATATAGTATTTTGCCAAGAGCATTTGCAATGGTTGATTTTCCTGAGCCTGACAAGCCAGTGAACCACAGAACAAAGGGCTTTTGGTTTTTTTGTTCTGCGAGCATTTTTGAGCTAAGGTCAAATTCAAATTTAACTATAGAATGGCTTCTAAACAGATCGTAATTAATCATACCGCAAGCGATTGTTTGCGCAGAAATAGGATCAATAAATATAAACGAGCCAAGTTGTTTATTTTTCTTATAAGGAACAAAGGGTAGGGGGCGTGACAGAGAAAATTTAATTCGTCCAATTTCGTTATTTTTTAGGTTTTTTGCATTTTCTTCTTGTTGATTTTCTAAGTTGAGCTTTGCTGAGATTTCAAGAATGGTTGCTGTGGCTTCATAATAGCCAATTTTGCATAAATATGTTCTACCGACAAGAATGTCATTCTTATCCATTGAAATGATATGTGATGAGAACATATCGGCAAGGCCTATAGCGTCTTCTTTGTCTGAAAGTATGTAACCTCTTGCAATATCAATAGAATCGTTGATTACAATATTGACAGCCTCATTTTCTTTTGCTTCTTCAAGTGGGCCATCGAAAGTAAAGATTGATTGTATGCTTGTTTTTTCTTTTGATGGAAAAATTGTAATTTCTTGATTTTTTTGAATTTTCCCTGAAAAGACAGTTCCGCCCAAAGCTCTTTTAAGATTACTTTTATCATCGTTTTCATAAAATGGGGTAACTTGTTGAATTGGAAAGATAAAGTCTTCAGATTGTCTAGGTT
>CAYJDN010000458.1:0-1241 GCA_964368925.1 uncultured Desulfovibrionaceae bacterium
GGATTTATTTACTCAACTCCTGTCATCATTTTGATAGTTGCACGATTACTTGGGCTGTCAACGATTATTGTTCCCGCAATAGCCTCTGTTATCTTCACACTTATACTTGATTATGCGAGTTTACATCTATTACAAATTATGCTGCCAAGTGGCGTGCTGTTTGGATAAGGAGTTTATATGATTGCTGATATTATTGGTGGATTAATTTCCATTATGAATATCTACTCAATTTTAGCCATCACTTTCGGGCTAGCAGTTGGGTTGTTATTTGGAGCTATACCAGGTATTTCTGGTATTATGGCAATTTCAATATTATTGCCTCTCACCTTTTATGTAGAGCCAATTGTAGGTATTCCAATGCTACTTGGTATTTACAAGGCTTCTATTTACGGTGGATCTATTACCGCTGTTTTATTAAACACACCAGGTGCGCCACCTGCCATCTGTACCGCTATGGACGGCTACCCTCTCACGCAACAAGGTAAAGCTGGTAAAGCTTTAAATGCTTCTTTAGTTGGTTCAGTATTTGGTGATACTTTTGCAAATGTTCTTCTAATATGTATTGCTGCACCTATTTCTTACGTAGCGATTAAAATTGGCCCAGTTGAGCAATTCTGCTTGATTCTACTTTCACTAACAGTTGTTGGTAGTATCTCAGGCAATTCAATCATCAAAGGCTTAATTTGTGCTGGTTTTGGTATTGTTCTATCTATGGTAGGTGTATCTGGAACAACAGGTGCTGTTCGCTTTACCTTTGGTTCAGATTATTTATTATCTGGAATAACACTTATACCAATGGTTATTGGTGTTCTTTGTTTGCCTGAAATTATTCATCAAGTTGGTGTTTCAGCCAAAAAAATGGTAAAACAAAACTATGATTTAAAATCTGAAAATGGCAAATTTACATGGGCAGAATTTAAAGCAAACATCGGTTTATTAGTTCGTTCCTCATTAATTGGTTCGATTATTGGTGCAATGCCAGGCTTAGGCGCTTCCCCTGCTGCATTTATGGCATATTCAGAAGCACAACGTAAATCTAAAAAACCTGATTTATTCGGCAAAGGTAATATTGAAGGTGTTCTAGCACCTGAAGCGGCAAACAATGCAACTACTGGTTCAGCTATGATTCCGCTTCTTACACTTGGTATTCCTGGTGATGACGTAACCGCTGTTTTGATGGGTGCATTCCTTATTCAAGGTTTAACTCCTGGTCCAAATATTTTCTTTGAGCATACACATGT
>CAYJDN010000459.1:0-1232 GCA_964368925.1 uncultured Desulfovibrionaceae bacterium
GGTTTTCAAGACCGCCTCCTTAAACCGCTCGGACACCGCTCCAAATTGATAGTAAGATATTTTATACTATTTTTACCCTTTTTGTCAAGCATATGAATACAAAATTTAGAAAAACTACCATTAAAATTAATTTTCTTCCATACAATCAAAAATTTACACTTGTGCAATCTATATAAATGACTTATAATGTGTATAGACAGCATACATCGTGAGCTTTTCACCTTCCGAACAAAAAGGGATGTTATGGATAAAATGAGCTTTGTATACACAAAGAACGCCTCATGCTTTGGATGCAATAAGTGTATTTTTAAATGCCCTGTGTCAGCAAATGAAGCGTACTTTGAAGCAGACGAAGGAAAAGTTTTCATAAAGGAAGGATTTTGTATTTCTTGTGGAGAATGTGTTTCTATCTGTGACCATGAAGCACGTGATTATATTGATGATACAGAGTTCTTTTTTGAAGATCTTCAAGAAAATCACAGTTTGTCAGTAATTATTGCTCCTGCTGCCAAATTTAACTTTGCTGAAGTTCCTAGAGTTGTAGGCTACTTAAAATCGCTCGGGGTTAAGAATGTTTATGATGTTTCCTTTGGAGCAGATATTTGTACTTGGGCACATGTCAAAACACTAACAAAACAAAATGTAAATAGTATCATTTCACAACCATGTCCGGTTGTTGTGAGCTATATTGAAAAATACCAACCAACTCTCATTGACCGATTATCTCCAATTCAAAGCCCTGCTAGCTGCCTAGCAATTTATATTAAGAAAATACTTAAAAACACAGACAAACTTGTGTTCCTGTCTCCGTGCGTAGGGAAAAAAAGAGAGTGCATAGATGAAAACAATAGAAACTTAATTACATATAATATGACATTTGAAAAATTTATAAAAAGATTGATTGCTAATAATGTAAATCTCAGTGACTATGATGAATGCTCCTTTGACACCATTGAGGGGTCTATCGGGTTCACCTTCCCCCGACCAGGAGGATTAAGCGAAAATATAAAGTACCACCTAAAAGAAGATATTTGGACAAAAGAAATTGAAGGTATTCACAACATTAAATCCTATTTAGACGAATATGAAAAAGATTTAAAAGAAAACAAACCAGTTCCAGTTATTGTTGATGCTCTAAACTGTGAACAAGGATGCAATTTAGGTACAGGAACTTCAAAGACTGCAAGAATAAATGAAATAGACTATACGACAAACAAACACAAGGCAAAGAT
>CAYJDN010000460.1:0-1222 GCA_964368925.1 uncultured Desulfovibrionaceae bacterium
CACGGTAACAAGGGTGTTGTATCATGTATTCTTCCAGAAGAAGATATGCCATTCTTTGCTGATGGTCGCCCTGTTGATATCGTATTGAACCCACTTGGTGTGCCTTCACGTATGAACATTGGTCAAATTATGGAAACTCACCTTGGCTGGGCTGCTAAAGAACTTGGTCGCCAACTAGCTGAATTTGTTGATGCTAATATGGGCTTAGACAAAATCCGTGAAGAAGTGAAAGACATTTTCTCTTCTGAAAATCCAGGTATTGACATCAATGGCTTAGTAGATTCTATGGACGACGAAACCTTTAAGAAAGCAGTTCTTAAATTGCGTAAAGGTATTATCACAAAGACTCCAGTTTTTGATGGTGCGTCAGAGAAAGATATATGGGGCTGGTTAGAAAGAGCGGGCTTGTCAACTGATGGTAAGCACACTTTATACGACGGCCGTACTGGCGATGCTTTCAACAATCGTGTAACCACTGGTGTTATGTATATGCTGAAACTTCACCACTTAGTAGATGAAAAAATCCACGCACGTTCAACTGGACCATACAGTCTTGTAACTCAGCAACCGCTTGGTGGTAAGGCTCAGTTTGGTGGACAGCGTCTTGGTGAAATGGAAGTTTGGGCACTTGAGGCTTATGGAGCATCATACCTCTTGCAAGAATTCCTTACAGTTAAATCAGATGACGTTGCTGGCCGTGTAAAGATGTATGAAAAGATTGTAAAGGGTGACAACTTCTTAGAAGCTGGTCTACCTGAATCATTCAACGTTCTTGTAAAAGAATTAATGTCTTTAGGCTTGAATGTTAATATGCTCCAAGAAGAAGCAAAGAAGAAAAACAAGCCATTGATTTTCATGGAAGATGAAAATTTAGACTTGTAAACACAATAATTAGGGGGTAAGCCTTTACCCCCAAAATTCTTATGCGTATTCACTATACTTTGGTATAGATTTAAATAATCCAACTATTATATATAGTATAATAAAGGATTTTCTCTCAACTCAAAAGGAGTTTGGTTTATGAGTCTTGATGAATTATTTAGTGCAAGACAAAGCACTCAAAGCAATGCTGCGAACATCAAAAGCTTAAAATCTTTACAAATTACTATTGCTTCTCCTGAGAACATTCGTGAATGGTCTTTTGGTGAAGTAAAGAAACCTGAAACTATCAACTATAGAACATTTAAGCCTGAGAGAGATGGCTTATTTTGTGCAAAAATCT
>CAYJDN010000461.1:0-1203 GCA_964368925.1 uncultured Desulfovibrionaceae bacterium
CCTATACTTTATTGTTTTTTGTAAGCAAGATACCCGCACAAAAAGCAGTTAATGGCGCAACACTCACAAGCCCAAAACTACCAACTATAGTATCTAAAATTTCACTAGCAACAAATTTATAATTCAAAATATTATCTATAGGAGTGCCTTGTGCCATAAAAACCATAAGCAAGGAAATATAACCCCCTGAATAAGCAAGCAAAAGCGTTGTTGTCATAGTACCCATAGCCGCCGTGCCAACATTCATACCACTTTTTATCGCTTCCTTTGCACTAATATCAGGCTTTTTATCCACCACTTCCTTTACAGATGAAGTAATGTCCACAGCTAAATCCATAACTGCACCCGATGAACCAATAAAAATACTTGCTATAAATAGCTTTTTCAAATCTAAATTTGGAAATCCAGCGTATAATAATGATTGTGAACCCTGAATAATTGCACCATCAAGTTTAAATAAATCTGTAAATAAAAGCGCCATAAGCATAGTCACAAATGAACCAGTAAGCGATCCAATAGTTGCACTAGCCATCATTCTATCAAATCCATAAACTAAAGAAATAATAATAATAGTCAAAATAACAACTATAACAAAACCAATAATAACAGGGTCATAGCCATTCAAGCATGCAGGAATAAGTATTTTCCAAATTCCAAGTATAGTAATAGCAAAAGAAAGCATAGCCCTAACACCAGTTTTACCCGCTACCAAAACTAAGAAAAGTGCAAATAAAGCTAACAGTATCATTTCTATACTAATTCTTTCATGGTCTACCATAGAAACCATCGAAATTTCATCTTCAATGCCATTATTTCTATAGCTAATCAACACAAGTGCTTTATCGCCAACTTTATATATTTTGTCGCTCTCAATACTACCAGTAAGCATATTGTAGCCCTCAACAATTTGCCCCTCAAATTTCCCGTCTAAAAGCTCTAGTGTACAGTTTTGATCCCCCCTAGACACAATGCCAACAGTGATAATATCTTCATTTTGTGTAGCAAGCACTTTTGCAACCGCCCTCTCCCTGTCTTTATATATAACTGCATCTTCATAACCAGTAGGAAGCATAAGAAGAATGGCAAAGCAAATAAATGATACTATAAGCGCCGCATTGTTTTTAAGAAATGTTTTCATGTAAATCCTGATAATTAATTGTATATTTTATTTTTTTTTGTTTTTTTGTTTTTTTGTTTTTTTAC
>CAYJDN010000462.1:0-1190 GCA_964368925.1 uncultured Desulfovibrionaceae bacterium
CATCATCATTGGTAGCTATAAGTAAGTTTTTCACCTGAGTAAAAAAAGCATCCTCGGCTTTAGGCGTATCCGGTACATCTCCACACAAGCCTGTTTGTAAACGTTCAAGCACAGGCTGTGGAAGTTTTTGCTCTAAGCCATACTTTTCTATAACACTAAAACAGGTGGAAAAAGTAGACGCATCCGGCACCGTGGGGCCAGATGCAATCACATCCAAAGCATTGCCAATAACATCAGAAATCATAAGCCCTATGACCTGCGCAGGCTGAGCAGCTCTGGCCAGTTGCCCCCCACTAAAGACCGACATATGTTTACGCAAAGCATTTATTTCATAAATGGTGGCGCCACAAGCCAGCAAAGAGGCAGTGCTTTCCTGCAAATGACAAAGGGTTAAACCCTGCGCAGGAGCAGGCGTTAGAGCACTGGCACCACCGGTAAACACACATAGCACCACATGCTCCGCCGTGGCCTTTTGCGCCATCTCAAGCAATGTCGCCGTGGCCTGCACTCCGGCTGCATCGGGGATAGGGTGCGCCGCTTCTCTAAGCTCTACTCTTTCAAGCTCAAGTCCATGATCATACTTAGCTATGACCAAACCTCCCTCAATATACTCACCCAACATGCCTTCCAAAGCCCTGGCCATGGGGGCCACACCCTTACCTGCTCCCAAGAGAAGAATCTTTTTCCCCTTAAGAGCATAAGCGCTTTCACCCACCCAAAGCACATGACCCTCTGCACTTTTTTCTAAGCGCAAAGCACGCATCACAGCGCCATCGGGTGCCACCGCCGCTAATCCTGCGGAAAAAATATTTTGTAATATATTCTTTTGTTTTTTTATCATACTTTTATTTTGAGATTTTTCTGAGGGGAAGAGGAAATTTTTTAATAAAAACTTCATGCGCTAACAAACTCTATACAAAGATACAGCAACACCGCCATAAAAAGTTTTTGCGGGTGGGGGTTTGGGGGAGGAAGCTTTTTTCAAAAAGCGCCCTCCCCCAAAAAAGTTCCTCCAAGAAAATTCTTCAAAAAAATTCTTCAAAAAAATTCTTCAAAAAAATTCTCTTACAAAAAAAGGAGAGCCTTTCGGCTCTCCCATATATACCTTAGCGATTATTCGTAAGGGTTGTGCTCAATGTGATCGGGCACAATAACCATCTTCATGAGCAAGGGCTTTAAGAAAGACCAAG
>CAYJDN010000463.1:0-1177 GCA_964368925.1 uncultured Desulfovibrionaceae bacterium
GTTTAATTCAATACAAAATTTTTGGCTGTATCACCAAAAAGCAAAAGAATTAATTTAGAAACACAACCTAGCGACGTTCACCAAATAAACGTAATAAATGTAAAAATAAGTTAATGAAATCAAGATATAATGTAAGCGCACCTAAGATAGCACCACGGCGAATAGCTACAGCATCATCTAAAGGAGCATCTTCAGCCATTTCTCTAATTCTTTGATTATCATAAGCAGTAAGACCAGCAAATACAATAACACCAATCACACTAATTACAAAATCCATAGCACTATTTTGTAAGAAAATGTTCACTATCGACGCTATAATAATACCAATAAGACCCATCATCAAAAATGAACCAATTGGTGATAAATCACGTTTAGTAGTATAGCCATAAATAGCCATAGAAGCAAACATCAAAGCTGTAATAATGAAAGTCGATACAATAGAAGCACCAGTATACACCAATAGGATAGGCGATAGCATAGCACCATTAAGCGCCGCATAAGCAAGGAAAAATCCAGTAGCTGTAGACGCTGATAAACGACTAATACGTGCAGTAATATACAAAACTAAACCAATAGTTGAAACAGCAAGAATAATAATACCAGTAGATGTGAAAACAAATGCTCTAAGCGCAGGTACAGCCATAACTACAAAAGAAGCTACAGCCGTTACAAGTAAACCAGCAAACATCCACAGATATACTTGACTCATAAATACGCCAGCTCTCGATAAGCTTTGGCTCTGACTTTGACTTGGGTGTTGATCCATTGAGGATTCTCCTTAATTTATTTTTAGTTAATTACACTCAATTTATAAAGACTTACTATAAAATAAGTCACTCAACTATTAATATATACACTTTATTGCCTATAGTCAAGATTTGCTTATTATAGAAATATAGCAACGCTAAATGATGTTTTTTAACCAAGTTTTCTTTTTTGTCTCCGACGGCTAAAAATACACTTATGAAAAATTTGAGATTTAGAAAATCTATTTTTTTTTGTCTCCGACGGCCAAAGGAGTTGCAACCCCTTTGGAAACCCATATGAAAAATTGGCGATTGATAGATAATTGCGCAAGCGCATTATCTATAAATCGCCAATTTTTATTAAGGGTATGAAATTTCGTTATTTTGCTCGCAGTTCACGCTTTTCGTGATTTAATTGATGTTGACTGTTT
>CAYJDN010000464.1:0-1171 GCA_964368925.1 uncultured Desulfovibrionaceae bacterium
AAGGACATACCGGAAAGTTTACTACAAATGATGTCTTTATCCCATTTGTTGGCGAGCGTACTATTAATGAACTTAACTTCGTTCAGTGCTTTGCCGAGGGTGAAGACACAGCTTATCTGCAAACGCTGATAAATCAGTTTAATGCGATTGACCCCATCACACAGGTAAATCTCATAACCGTACCAGAAGATGAAATGGTGGATTATCTGTTGGACGCAGGTAATAAAGCCGATATTTTCACTGTCAACTCATATCACACTGCGGATTTATATAATGCTGACAAATTAGCCTCGCTCGATAGCTATATGGCACAGGCAATCTCACTTGATGTCACCGGAATAGAGCAAGATATCACTGATTTGGAATATTATATTACAGAATTTAGACAAGATACCTTTACCGAGATTGACGGCAGCACATACAGTGTACCGCTGTTTGCGGACTCTTCGGTACTGTTTTACAGCTTGAAAGAAATTGGTTTTACCGGTAGCACTTCCATGATAACAAACTATGAAGGGCTAATTGATATTGCCGAGTGGGGTACAAACCCTGATTTAGAATACTATGGCATGTCACTTTTGCTTACAAATAAAGAACCTGTTAAAAGTGCTACAGATACCATACTGCCTATTCTATACGGAAACAACGGCAGCTTAATGCAGGGTGATATTTTCACGGTAGATACACCCGAAATGCTTGGGGCAATGCAGTTGCTTGAAACACTCGGTGCAAATGGGTATGTAATGCCGGGTACATCGCAGAAAACAGCGGAGGAAGTTTCAAAGGATTTCTCTGACGAAATAACAATTTTACTAATCGGCTCTCTTGATAATATGGACATTGCCGAAGAAAAAAATGCGCTATATCCCGAGCATATCTTTACACATAATCTAAACACTGATTTTTCAAACCAAATGATAGACAATGGTGTTAATGTCGCAGTATCAGAGGAGTGCAGTGATAAAGATGAGGCATGGGAATTTGTAAAGTATATCACCTATAAAAACCGTGAAATAGCGGAGGAAATTGGCACATATGCTGCTGCACCTGTATCGCCGGATAACCCGTATGTACGAATTGATGAGATAAAATATATGCCTCACGCAGAGCAGTGCCTTGCTGAACTTACCAAAGCTGGAGTAGCCGTGCTTGACGGTGAGAAAACCCCCGA
>CAYJDN010000465.1:0-1165 GCA_964368925.1 uncultured Desulfovibrionaceae bacterium
ATTTTAACTCTGCAAGTTCCGCTTTCATCTCGGTTATTAACTCAGCCAGTTTAACCTCACATTCTTCGAGAGTATGTGCATAAATATTTCGAGAATACCTTTTGCCGTCAATCCATTTGGGAGAATACCTACCCTCCCATAAATTTTCACTTATTTGGCTGACACAGCCTGTCCCTGATTTACGTTTCTTGCCCTTGTACGGCTCAAATTTGCTTGAAACCGGCTTTTGTTTTTGTGGTGGTACATTATCTCTATTGTTCTCATTAACCTTCCCAAAACTCTTGTCAATCTGCTGTGCAGCTTGCCTTTGCATTGTTTCTGTGCTGTGGGCGTAAATATCAAGTGTAGTTGATACCGAGGTGTGTCCTATTATCGTTGATAGAGTTTTTACATCCATGCCATTGGCAAGTGCACCCACACAAAATGTGTGACGCAATTCATGAAATTTAATTCTTTTACACCCAGCGTGCTCCAAAATTTTCTGCAACTTCTTTCTGCACCAAGCAGGGTCAAGAGGTGTGTCGTCTAACCTCGGAGAGGGAAATAACCACCTTGAGTTGCTATTTTCTTTGCGCTTTTTCAGCACCTCACATACGCTTTGTGGGATTATTATCGTTCGAATACTTGCCTTTGTCTTGGGTGTAGAAACTACAAGTTTACCATTAACACGTGTCACTTGCTTGTCAATTTTCAACTCACCTGTGTTAAAATTCAAGTCACTCCACTGTACCGAGAGAAGTTCACCACGGCGCAGTCCAGTGACAAGTTCGAGCAAGAACAACTCATAGAACCCCTCATACTTCGCTTGTATTAAAAATCGCTGTAATTCCTCTGTTGTTAGAACTTGCATTTCTTTTGACTTTTTTGGTGGGAGTTTACAATTGACGGCTGGGTTAACTCTGATTAATCCCTCGTCTACAACCTTTTCTAATGCTGTTTTGCAAGTGACATGAATTGACCTAACAGAGCGGTCGGATAAGCCTGTTCCGTAACATTCAGTTAGTCTTTTTCTGCCGTTTTGCTTAACTTCAGCATAGAATTGTTGTAAGTCGTTTTGGGTTAAATATATCCTTTCTCTTCTTTCATGTGAACTAGCCAATTCCTATGATAAACCATATCCCTTATTAGCTTTCCCAACTCATCACTATCTTTTTCATGTTTGAAA
>CAYJDN010000466.1:0-1162 GCA_964368925.1 uncultured Desulfovibrionaceae bacterium
TGATTATTTGATTTCTTCTTGAATTACCAGCTTCATCTTGTGGTAAGAAAGCTAATTCTTCTTCAAAACCAAAGATGATGCGAATGTGTTCGTATAAATCGGTTGAAGTACGTAATACATCTAAATGTTTAGAAGCATGTTCGGTATATTCATCTAATTTATGTTCTAATTCACGTAATTTTCTTTGTTGAGCAAGAACATTTTCTGCGCCTGATGGTTCTTCAGCTACAAGTGTTTCAATTTCAGTTGAAACATTTGTTAAAGTACCAATATAATCACGAAGTTTCAAGTCTAGGAAGATTAATCCTGAAGCTAATTGTTCACGCACGGTGAGTGAAAGCTTTGCTTCTAATTCAGCAACTTTTTCATCTACTAATGTTTGCAATTCGCCACTATCAAGAGCTTCTAAAGCACGTGGGTGAACGCCAACATTGCCAAGCATAAATTCAGCACGTAACAAACCTACTTCAAAGTCTTCAACATTACGTAAGCGTGATAAGAATAAAGCTTGGTTTACGTCAGCTAGAACAAGTCCAACTTTAGTCTTAGTTATTGGTAATTTTGATAAATCCATTTCTGCGCCAACGTCTACAAGTGGTAATAAACCTCTATAAACACGGCCAGCAGTACCATCAACAGTAATATCTAATCCATCAAGACTGCGTATTGCTTCACTTCTTTGAATACCGATAACAGCAGGAATACCTAATTCACGTGAAGTAATAGCAGCGTGAGAAGTGTCGCCGCCAACATCAGCAAGAATAGCTGAAGCTACACGCATACCAGGAACCATATCAGGATCAGTTCTTTCAGCAGCTAAGATGTCGCCTTTAGTAATTTTGTTCAATTCTAATGCAGAACGAAGGAATTTCACTCTACCTTGTCCAGCACCACGTGAAGCACCATTGCCTTCTAAAAGAAGTTCAGCACCAGCTAAAGCATGTGGATCTACTTCAAGTCTACGCATAAAGAGCGTATCTGGGTGTAATTCAAATTCTTCATTCCATCTTGTTTCTGGACGTGCTTGAACAAACCATAATTCTTCTTTAGCATCAATACAGAATTCAGTATCCATAATCATACCGCCGTAAGCCGCTGTAATAAGACGAACGCAACGAGCGATATTTTCAGCTTGTGGAATACTCAAAGCCCATTTATAAAT
>CAYJDN010000467.1:0-1156 GCA_964368925.1 uncultured Desulfovibrionaceae bacterium
TACAAAGCGCCAAAGTATATGGAGCTGCTCCTGCAAAAGCTGAAAGTGTTTCAAGCAGCAGTCAAGTGGGTGATGTTATTGATGTTTCCCATGAAGGCATTTTAAGAACTGAAGCATTTCGTTCAGCTATGTCAGCTTCTGAAATAAGACAAGAAAAAGTGCGTGCTATTAAAGAAAAATTAGCTAATGGTCAATATTTCATAGATACCAAACAATTAGCACTAAATATCTTGAAAAATGAAGCTGAATTGCTTTTCTAATCTCAATAATTCTTGAAATAGCAAATAAATAAAATAAGTATAATATTATTTTAATAAAAACAAAGGGGAGTTCATACTCCCCTTTTATTATTTATTAATATCAATTTTTAGCGTATTCATACATATATCAAAAAAACACACTCTATTTATAATCAAAATCCGTTATTGCCCTCAGGCTTTGATAAAACTTGCTCAGTACTCACAAGACTTGCATAAGCAGGAAGAATGTCAATAGTAAAATCTTTCAATTCTTGCTCACCAAATTTTTCTGTACGCTTTGCACATGTCGCATCTTTTACAAAATAGAAATTAAAGCCTCTATGATGCGCATCTATAAGAGTAGAAAGACAACACATAGTACAACCATAGCCAGCAAGAATAATGTCTTCATGGCGATATTTATCAATAAGCGCCGTAAACTCTGGTGCTGTAAAGCAAGAGAAATCTGATTTTGATAGATTATGCTCATCGCCCTCAGGGCCAAAACCGTCAATATATTCACTAAATTCACTGCCGTGGCTAAAGACTTCAGCATTTTGCACATGATGCATATGTATAATCTTCCAACCTTGATTGCGGGCATGTACTAGCAGTTTTTTACAATTATCTAAGGATTCTTGAATAGTATCAAGGCAAAATGGGCGACCTTGTGCAATATATTCTTTTTGAATGTCAACAAGTATAAGTACGGACATAGTAAACCTCCATTAGTATCTAAGAGCGTTCTATAAACAAATTCATTTGCTTAGAAACACGTCCTATCTTAGAAATAACATAGATAAAAAAAAATTGCAAAGACAATTATTTTACTAATTTTTTGTGTTTTGTAGAGGAAAAGATAGCCAATTTTTTAGTTTTAGTTGGCTTGGGGGAGGGAAAACTAAAACTTTTTAGTT
>CAYJDN010000468.1:0-1150 GCA_964368925.1 uncultured Desulfovibrionaceae bacterium
TATTTAACCATTGAAAGAGCGCTATCAAAAAATACGCTACTTTCCTATAGACAAGATATTGATTTCTTCGAGCTTTTTGTGATGAAATCTCAAGTGCTACTTAATGAAATTGATGATGAGCTTTTGCTCTTATTTGTCGTTTCATTAAAAAAATCGGGTAATGGTGCAAGAACATTAGCTCGTAAATGCTCAAGCCTACGCTCTTTCTTTACTTACTGCCTAGGTGAAAATTATATTGAGCAAAACCCTGCTGTATTCCTTGATAATCCTAAATTCATACAAGAAATCCCCTATATATTAAGTAGGGAAGAAATCTATGCTATGATAGATTGTGCAAAAAAAGTTTCAGCCACAAAAGCAAAAGGAATTGATAAATCAGCACTAAGAGATGCCCTCATTTTTGAAATTCTTTATGCCGCAGGGCTTCGAGTTTCAGAACTTATAAACATAGGCTTGAATGATATTGATTTTGAACGCTCCATAATCAAAACTCATGGTAAAGGCGATAAAGACAGATTTGTCCCCATTCACACAAAGGCTAGCGAAAACATACAATCTTATTTGCATAATTTGCGACCGCTTTTTACTCCGCAATGCGACGCACTCTTTGTAAATAGATCAGGGCAAAAGCTCACAAGGCAGTATGTATGGAAAATGATACAAAAATATGCAAAACTCGTTGGCATCAAAGAAAGTGTTTCACCACACGCATTTAGGCATAGTTTCGCCACCCACTTACTTGAAAATGGGGCAGATTTACGCTCAGTCCAGTTGCTACTAGGACATAGCGACCTTGCCGCAACACAAATTTATACACATATACAAAGTCACCGTTTAGAAGAAGCTGTAAGGAAATTCCATATACGTAACTAAAATGTCATATTATATCAACAAGATGTAATGTTCAAAATTTGAATATAAGGAAAATATATGAGCACATTAATTACTTGTCATGCCAATGCAGATTTTGACGCCCTTGCTTCATTAATTGGCGCTTCGCTTTTATATGATGATGTGCAATTGCTTTTTCCTGGCACTTCTGAAGCGCATTTACAAAGATATTTAGATGAAATAGGCGATCAATACTATACATTTTTATCAGCTAAAGATATAGATTTCTCAAATATCAAACGTCTTATCGTTGTTGATA
>CAYJDN010000469.1:0-1132 GCA_964368925.1 uncultured Desulfovibrionaceae bacterium
ATAGCACGACGGATAATGTTAAGACCAGCTAATTCATCATCATCAGATGGTTTTACGCTGTCAAGAACTTTAGAAGCACGAATAAGAGCAGTACCGCCACCAGGAACAATACCTTCTTCAACAGCCGCACGAGTTGCATTCAATGCATCTTCAACACGGTCTTTCTTTTCTTTCATTTCAGTTTCAGTTGTAGCACCAACGTTAATAACTGCTACACCACCAACTAATTTAGCAAGACGTTCTTGTAATTTTTCACGATCGTATTCTGATGAAGATTCTTCAATTTGAGCACGAATTTGTTTTACACGAGCTTTGATGTCTTCGCCACGGCCATTACCATCAACGATGATTGTGTTATCTTTGTCAATAGTTACACGTTTAGCAGTACCAAGATCAGCAAGAGTAAGGTTTTCTAATTTAATGCCAACTTCTTCACTAGCAACTTGTCCACCAGTAAGGATAGCAATATCTTCAAGCATAGATTTACGGCGTTCGCCAAAACCAGGAGCTTTTACAGCAGCAATGTTTAGAATGCCACGTAATTTGTTTACAACTAAAGTAGCAAGCGCTTCGCCTTCTAAATCTTCAGCAATAATAACAAGTGGACGTCCAGATTTAGCAACTTGTTCCAAAATTGGAAGCATATCTTTCATTGCAGAAATCTTTTTGTCGTTTAATAAAATGAATGGATCTTGAAGTTCGCAAACCATTTTTTCTTGGTCAGTTACGAAATATGGTGATAAATAACCACGATCGAATTGCATACCTTCAACAGTTTCTAAAGTTGTTTCTAAGCCTCTAGCTTCTTCAACTGTGATAACGCCTTCTTTACCAACTTTGCTCATAGCTTCAGCGATAATGTTACCGATAGTTGCGTCTGAGTTAGCAGAAATAGTACCAACTTGAGCAATTTCTTTTTGATCTTTAGTAGGTTTTGCCATAGCTTGAAGTTCTTGAACTAAAACTTCAACACCTTTGTCAATACCACGTTTAATAGCCATTGGATTACGTCCAGCAGCTACTAATTTTACGCCTTCACGGTAGATAGCTTGAGCTAGAATAGTAGCAGTAGTAGTACCGTCACCAGCGATGTCAGAAGTTTTTGAAGCAACTTCACGCACCATTTGTGCGC
>CAYJDN010000470.1:0-1126 GCA_964368925.1 uncultured Desulfovibrionaceae bacterium
TTGGTTGAAAATGCGAAAAATAAAGGATTAAAAGCCCTTGCTCTTACCGATCACGACAATTTTAATGGCTTAGAAGAAGCAAGAAAAAGAGCAATAGAATTAGATATCGAGTTTATAAATGGTATAGAATTAAGCGCCGACTATATTAAAGGTGAAATTCATATACTTGGCTACTGGTTTAATAAAAATCCAATTGAAGATAAAGAATTGATGAGAAATATCGAATTATTACAAGAAATTCGAGTACAAAGAAATACAAAGCTCATCAATAAACTAAATGAAGTAGATGTCGCCATTACAGAAGCTGACATCATTGAAGAAATGGCTGGCGAAAGACTTATGTGTAGGCCACACTTTGCTAGAGCTATGGTAAAAAAAGGCTATGTTCCTGACTTGCAAACAGCTTTTGATAAATATCTTGCTGAAGACGGCTTGGCCTATGTTCCCAAAGAAACGATAGCACCAGAAAAAGCAATAGAAATCCTATTGAAATCAAATGCCTTTGTCGTTCTTGCGCACCCCTTTCTCATTCGCTGCAAAACAGAAAATGAAAGAAAAGAACTTATTCACAAACTTACTAGAGCAGGATTGCACGGCATTGAAGCCTTTTACAGCCTAAATAGTGAAGAGCAAACAAAACAAAGTTTAGAATACGCTAAAGAATTTGCTTTGATTCCAACTGGTGGTTCTGATTATCACGGTATGGCAAAACCACACATTCATCTTGGTCGAGGAATGGATATACTAGAAGAAATGAAAAATTATGCAAATAAGTCCATTTAGAAACACAGCTATAGTCTTCTAAAAATCTTTGCTAGAATTTTTCTATGAAAGCACAGCTATAGTCTTCTAAAAATCTTCGCTAGAATGCCTTTCTATGGAAAGAGCTCTTGCTTTTTTGTGATAGCTCTGAAATTTTACGTACAAATAAACAACAATCAGAAATAAAAATATTTATTTTGTTATAAAATGAATCATATAATAAAGCGCTAAATTAATAAGAATAAATTACAAAATCAATAATTTTTCCTCTATCTCTTAATTTGTACTTGACCACGAAACAAAAGTTTCATATACTTATTTTAAGTTGAAATTTGTGAATTAGTTGAAAAGCATTTCTCAAAAA
>CAYJDN010000471.1:0-1124 GCA_964368925.1 uncultured Desulfovibrionaceae bacterium
AGGTGGAGCCTTCCGACGCCTTGCGTTACGGACGCGAAGCCGGCAAGCTTCCTTCGCATTTGTTACAATTTTCTAAGGACAAAAAGCCTGTAGTGGTCTGGAACATGACCCAGCGTTGTAATCTTAAATGCGTGCACTGTTACGCTCATGCTTTAGAAGTGGATGGCAAAGACCAAATTTCCACCGAACAAGCCAAAAACATGATCAATGATTTGGCAGCATATGGCGCCCCTGTTATGCTTTTTTCCGGCGGCGAACCGCTGGTACGTAAAGACCTTATCGAGCTGGCCAGCCATGCTACAGGTCAAGGTATGCGCGCTGTTATCTCCACCAACGGCACCCTTATAACCAAGGAAAAAGCCAAAGAGCTCAAAGAAGTGGGCCTTTCCTATGTGGGTATTTCCTTAGACGGTATGGAAGAAGTGCATGATCACTTCCGCGGCGTACCTGGTTCTTTCCGCAAAGCGCTAGAAGGTATTGCCAACTGTCAAGCCGAAGGCCTCAAAGTGGGCGTGCGTTTTACCATCAATAAGCGTAATGCCCAAGAAGTGCCCGGCATCTTCCAATTGCTCAAAGATTTAGAAGTGCCCCGCGCTTGTTTCTATCACCTTGTATATTCCGGACGCGGCTCTGAGCTTATTAAGGAAGATTTAAGCCATGCTGAAACGCGTAAGCTTCTCGACCTTATCATGGACGAAACCCGCGCCCTCTTTGATGCAGGTAAGGGTAAAGAAATCCTGACTGTAGATAACCATGCCGATGGTATTTACCTTTACGAACGCTTAAAGCGCGAAGATCCCAAACGCGCCGAAGAAGTTATGGAATTGCTTCAATTTAACGAAGGTAACAGCACAGGACGCGGCATTGCCTGTATTTCTTGGGATGGCCAAGTGCATGCTGACCAATTCTGGCGTAACCATACTTTTGGTAATGTGCTTGAACGCCCCTTCTCGGAAATTTGGGACGATCCAAACATCGAACTCTTGCATATGCTTAAGGATAAAAAGCCCCATGTGAAGGGTCGCTGTGCTAAATGTAAATACCTTAAGATTTGTGGTGGTAACTTCCGCGCACGCGCAGAAGCCTACTACGATGACGTATGGGCTGAAGACCCAGCTTGTTAT
>CAYJDN010000472.1:0-1122 GCA_964368925.1 uncultured Desulfovibrionaceae bacterium
CTCATAGGTTTAGCTAATGCTGATACCGTCGTAATAAAATAAATAAGGTTTTCAATTTGAAAGCAAAAAGCTATGCGTTAACGATAATTTAGTGCAAAAAATAACAATTCATTTAATTATTGCTTGCATTTATAGCTTTTTCAAGCCCTCTAAACCGCCTAAAATAAATCCTAATAAATCTTCTATATATCTTTCTTTATTATAAATTTGTGAAGAAAAATTCATTTTTTGAATGAGGTTTGAAAAATTAAGCATGCCTGCACAAAGTGATACAATAAGTAATAAAGCACTTTGTATTTCTTCTGAATCTAGGGCTAAACCACTTATCTCATGGATAAAAGCTAAGAGTATTTCTTTTTTGGGAATAATAGCTAATTCTATAGCATGGCTACCAAGAGTTGTTGGATGTGTACTTTCATTGAAAATAATTTTAAAACTCCAATGCCCTTGAGTATTTGACGCCATTTTAAGTATATATTCTAGGAAGTTCTTTAATTTCTCTTTAGGCGTATTTGTATTTTTAAAAAAAGCAATGAGCGTATCTGTACTAATTATACATTTGTGCGCCTCGATCAAAACTTCTTCATACAATTTTTCTTTGCTACCAAAATAATAGTTCACAGAAGCTAAATTAACTCCTGCCCTTTGGCAAATTTCTTTAGATGTCGCCATTGCATAACCATATTCAGCAAAAACCTGCCCTGCGTGTTCAAGTATTATTGCCTTTGTATGTTGCCTATCGTATTTTATTGCTTTAAGCTCTTGATTATTATCCATATTTTTTCTACAACTTATTTATAAATTAATTTTTCTACTTTATAATTGTAGAGCCATACTTTTAATTTAAAGTAAAATTAGCTCTATAAAAAGCCCAATTTTTAGCAAAACAAATTTAAGCAAAAAGCAAAAGTTTCTCACTTCGAGTTAAAGCTAAAGTTTAATTTTTTATTTGTCAATAAAAATTTTAAATTCGAATTTGAAATTAAGATTTGACTTTTTCTTTTTTTGTGCTAATCTCTCTTTTAGAGTATTTTTCAAAAGTATTACGAAAAATACCCTAAACTCATCATTTGAGTGCAAGCGAAATTGATGAGCAAAAGCACGAATAGAGCAAGCTTTGCT
>CAYJDN010000473.1:0-1095 GCA_964368925.1 uncultured Desulfovibrionaceae bacterium
ATTTAGAGACTGGGCAATTACTCTTTACGGGAGAGTTTACCATTACAGAAAATGGGCATCACTCGTATGGCGTACGTGTAGTGCCCTTTAGTATAGATTTGTTTTCGCCCCTGGATACTCGCTTAGTTTTATGGGCCTAACCAGAACAGTGAGCTGAAAATAGGCAATCTGCTTCGTCAGGCGAAGTTTTTTACCTATTTTGAGCTCACTGTATGTTGACTAGTTTTATTTCATACATTTTTTGTAAGGGCATTTTTTGCCAAATAAGCCGCACCCCACAGTCCTACGTGCTCATGTTGCATAAGTCCTACAGGGATGCTTTGCAAAACAGGTTGTACAGACACAGGCGCCGCATAAAATTCTTCTGCAAAGTAAGGATGCTGCATTATGAAGGGATTTTTCATAAGCACACCGCCCGTTAAGAACAGCCCCCCCGTACACAAGGTGCTTAAGGCCCATTGCCTACAAAAGCGCCCCAAAAAGCGCGCGTAGAAGGCCAGCACGGGGCTTTGCACTTTTTGTTCATGGGCCGCAGTCATTTTTTGCGCCACTTTAGAAGGGCTTATCTCCTGCCCATATACATAGCCATGAAGCAGACTCAAACCTGAACCTGAAAGAATATCTTCAGCGCTTAAATACTCTTGCTGTAGCTTATCCAAAGCATAGCGGGCAAAGTCCCCTTCTTCTGCACCGTACATGGGCAAAGCCGTATGACCTGCTTCACTGGGCATAAGCGCCCACCCTTCATGGGCATATGCTGTCGAAGATGGCGGTAACAAAGCCGCCGTGCCTAATCCCGTGCCCGCCCCCACAATAGCTCGTGGGCCTAAATAGTGATTATTTATGCCATTACTTTCTCTGGTCGATTGCAATACAGCATGGGTAGTCACCTGCGGCGCAAAGGACGCAAAAGCTTGCAAGGCAAAATCATTAACCAAATAAAAATGTTCCCCTCGACTGGCCCAATCATACGAAGAAAAATCCACATGCAAAGCACCATTGGTCAATTGCCCCTGCAAGGCTTTATGCTCATCTGCTAGCTGAATTTGAAAAACAGGTCCGGCTATGCCCCACACTTGTGCATCCACATGGGCT
>CAYJDN010000474.1:0-1091 GCA_964368925.1 uncultured Desulfovibrionaceae bacterium
TACTCCACACAGTGCCACATAATTATGCTCTTGCCAGTTGGTATCAACATTCATATTGATAAACGACAGTAAATCTATAGGGCTTTCAAAAATATACAATCTATCCGAACCGCCAAGATAATTAAAACTGTGTTTTGGGTTACTCCCCTCGGTGTTCTGAACAAACCTTTTCCCATATGAATTCACACTCCTTTTGTGAATATGTGAGATGTTGCCCTCATTATCTATGCCAACAAAAACTGCGTTGCCATATTCCTTACTTTCATAAATTAAATTCTTTTCTATGAAAAATTTAAACACCGAGGAGTTAATTCCTCGGTGTTTTGTTAGATATGCGAATACTCTATTATTGTTAATATTTTTTTGTGGCACTACAAATTCTTTTTTAGACTCTTCTTTAACTTGGTAACTTAGTTGACTGTTCCCAAGTAGTTCTTCCATTGCCTCTGTGAAATTCAGGTTGTAAAAATATTTCATAAAATCTATTTGATAGCCACCTTTTTCACTGCTATGGTCATACCAAGTATTCCCACGGACAGTTATACTTTTATCACTTTCAAGCCTAAATTCACGACCTGATTTAATAAGCCGTTCGCCTTTGCCCCTTAAAAAATCTTCTAAATTCACACTGTTCGCTTGTCGTTTCTGCTCATCCGTAAAATGAATATATTTCAAAGTTTCAATCCTTTCACATCTAATTTTTGCCCCATGGCTAATTTCTTCTCCCTCATCTTTTGAATTAACTTGCTGTCGATTTTATTGTCTTGGTTTTGCTCACAGGGTAACTTGTTTTCAAACAAGTTAAATAGATTTTTAAATATACCTAAAGTTTCAGCCATATTATTTTCTTCTATAACATTATCATTTAAGACCTCTCTTATAATCATATTTTTAATTGAGTTAAATTCTTTTTGCTGTGATAGAGAAAGTCTTTCTAGCTCTTTATCTGAATAGTTTTGTATTATTTCTTCCTGTGTTTCATGCCATAAATTACCATTTGAAATTGTGATGTGAAATTTTAAGGCTGTCGGCAATATTCATCGCCTGTTGTTCTAATAACAATTTCCAAGACCTTGCGTTATTGTATTCTG
>CAYJDN010000475.1:0-1085 GCA_964368925.1 uncultured Desulfovibrionaceae bacterium
TAACAGTTTTTTTACCATCTAAAGTGCCTGCGCTCAAATTGCCTTGATTATAGCCTGTATGAACAGTTGTGAGCGAATAAGTATCACTCATATTAAGCCCATCAAAAGTGATTGTGCCTGTATTTGCAGTAATTGTGAGGGCATTTTTTAGAAGATTTTCATAGACTTCAATATTTTCAGCCTTAGGTACTGTGATGTCTAGCCCTGTAAGTGTAAGATTACCTTTATTATTAAGTACTTTTTCGACATTTCCATTATTAATAAAAGAACCATCTGCGCTAAAAGTACCAAAATCAGAAGCTTTAGCTATAAGCGTAGCGCCCTGCGCTGTTTCAAATTGGCTTGCGTTTGCATGTACATTCAAACGAGCATTTGAAAGTTCAAGCGTGCCATTATTGACAAACAAAGAACCGCCCTCTTGTAAGCTTATTATCTCATCAGATGTGGCATAGCTTGCGCCATTGCTATCGCCTATATTAAAGAAGCTACCTTCGTTAATAACAACAGTTCCAAGTTTTGCTTCTTCTCTCATTGTAACAATACTAGATTTATTGAGAGTGAGCTGTTTTTCAGGATTATCATAGCCCTTTTCAAAAATATTCGTTCCGGATCTAACGTCCAGATCGGTAGCTAGAGTATAGGGAGTTTTAAAAGTAGCACCATCTAAAATAAATACATTCGTGCTATTATTTGTAATGCTTCCAAGAGAAGTGTCACCTTTAAATGTTATTTCTGTTCCAGTGTCAATAGTGAGAGGATTATTTACTAAATTTGCATTTGCTAATGTGCTACTGCCACTTACTGTAAGAGTGGCATCATCAGCGATTTTACCTGTGCCAGTAGCATCACCATGATTTGCTTCACCAAAAACTAAACTTGCATTCTTTAATGTTACTGCGCTTGCATTTTGAAGCTCATTATTCAAATACAGAACATTGTTGCCAGAGCCATTACCTGTAATGGCTACAGTATAGCTATTACCTGTACTTGCTTTAACAGTATCGTCTAAAGTGTAAGAAGCATTATTTTGTAAGTCAAAATTTAGCGATTTATTATCAGTGGCAAAATAAATAGCATTATATTCT
>CAYJDN010000476.1:0-1082 GCA_964368925.1 uncultured Desulfovibrionaceae bacterium
TCTAATTCACGTTGATCAATAATAAGAATATAGCCAATACCACAGTTAAAAATCTGGAGCATTTCTTCTTTTGACAAATTTCCCTCTTTTTCAATCCATTCAAAAACAGGAAGCTGCTCAATCGCATTATAATTGATTGTCGCTTGTACTTTTTGAGGAAGTACACGAGGAATGTTGTCGTAAAAACCGCCGCCAGTAATGTGCACCATACCTTTAATAAGGTCAGAACGGGTGCGCATAAGCATATTTACAGTATTTGCATAAATAATTGTAGGCTCAAGCAAAACCTCTTTCACCTTTCTATCCGTATTTGGAAAAATATCGTCTTTATCAAGTCCAGATTTTTCTAAAATTTTCCTAACTAAACTAAATCCATTAGAATGTACCCCAGAAGACGGCAAGCCAAGTATAACATCTCCTACTTTAATGCTTGACCCATCAACAAGATGTTGATTATCAACAATGCCAACACCAAAGCCAGCAAGATCATAATCGCCCTCTTTATACATATCAGGCATTTCAGCAGTTTCTCCGCCAAGTAAAGCACAAGAAGATTGCCTACAACCCTCAGCTATACCCTCAATAACTTTTTGAGTTTTTTCAATTTCCAACTTCGAACACGCAAAATAATCTAAGAAAAACAAAGGTTTAGCACCTTGAACCAAGATATCATTTATACTCATAGCCACTAGATCTATTCCAACAGTATCATGCATGTCAAAATCTATAGCAAGTTTCAACTTCGTACCAACACCATCAGTCGCTGCCACAAGGAGTGGGTTTTTATAAGAGTGCAAATTCGGCTGGAATAAACCACCAAAACCACCTATATCAGAGCAAACACCAGGAATATGCGTCGACGCAATACTTTTTTTAATTCTTTCTACAAGTTCATTACCTGCTTGAATATTTACGCCTGCTTGTGTGTAAGCTTGTGACCTATCTGACATGATAGACTCCTTCATAAGATTAAAAAATAAATGGAATAGTCAAGAAAAAATATTGTATAAAAAAATGGCTCATAAGGCAATACTTTAATTTGGTAAAATCTTTTTTTGGGGGAGGGAAAACCAAACTTTTTA
>CAYJDN010000477.1:0-1079 GCA_964368925.1 uncultured Desulfovibrionaceae bacterium
TTTTGTATAATCACTAAGTTTGTTTATACTCATCATACCATATTTATTTTGTAAAATGCACTAGGTGCTTTGCTATATTCAAATCTATATTTAAGAGGTTAGTACCCTCAAAACTGAAAAGAAAATGATATTGTCAAGGGGTTTGTCTTGCGTAATTGAAATAGTGTCTGTGACGAAATAGAATTCATTTCTTCACAGACACTTTTTAGCTTATACAAATTATGCTCATATTGCGAACTGCGGTTCGCGTTGGAAGTTTTTTAGGTTGTTTTGCGTTTAAGATTTCAGTTTTTGTAATTCGTGTTATGGTCATAACGTTATAAAAATCAACAACCCCAGTTTAATTCACCTGAAAATACTACTTCTTTCATCTCTGAAGTTTTTTCAATTTTTCCCATTAAATAAGCTGATGTACCGTTTTCATTTAATGTATTTATAACAGCGTCCGCATTTTGTTTTGACACCACCATAATTATACCTACACCCATGTTGAAAGTAGTCAACATTTCTTCGTCCGAAATATTAGCATATCTTTGTATCGTTTTAAATACAGTGGGAATTTTTATTGTTGATAAATCAATGCTTGCCAAAACATCATCTTTTTGCAAGATTCTGATAAGATTGTCGTGTATTCCTCCACCTGTGAT
Source organism: uncultured Desulfovibrionaceae bacterium (assembly GCA_964368925.1). Classification (GTDB taxonomy): domain Bacteria; phylum Desulfobacterota; class Desulfovibrionia; order Desulfovibrionales; family Desulfovibrionaceae; genus CAYJAZ01. Next base: position 648 of record CAYJDN010000477.1, read on the forward strand.
ATGAGCCATTCCGTGTATATCGTCAAAATATTTCTCTAACAATACTCCAACCAGTTTTGAGTACGAAGAATGAGGTTTTAAAATGCTGTCTGTAAAACTCTCGCCATCTATGCTTTCATTTAAAATATCAGGCATTGTTTCCATTAGTTTACGAACCAAACTATAACCATTTGTATGTAATCCGTTAGACGGAAGTGCAATGAGAACATCGCCCGGTTCTATTTTATTTCCGTCAATTATCTTGGATTTATCAACAACGCCCAAAACACTTGCTTGCAAAACATAACGACCTGCCGGCAATGTTCCCGGCTGTTCGGAAGTTTCTCCGCCAACAAGTATACAGCCGTTTTCAATACACGCTTTTGATATTTCATCAACTAATTTTAAGATAACTTCTTTTTCAAATTTACCGCAAATTATAGTGTCCAAAAC
>CAYJDN010000478.1:0-1041 GCA_964368925.1 uncultured Desulfovibrionaceae bacterium
CCCAACAAGCAAAATGCAAGGGTGTGTACAACCTTGCCCTGCTTGCCACTTTTGTTTTCGAATAATCTATTGAAAAATCATATATTCAAATTCTAGTAAATTTTCTGTCCCACCTCTTGATTTATTTATTATATTAGTTATTTTTGTAACTGCAAAATTATTATATGAATTGACCCAAACAACAACCTCATCTATGCACACTTGCCTTGTTCTGCTTGTGTAATCAAAAGTATCTAAAATTTCTTGTGCTGGAATTTCATTGAAGCCAGACAAATAACCTATATTCTTAACTTTATCTCTGTACGCATAAATTGAGTTTGATCCACATTCAGACCACTCAGTGGTAAATTGGTATTCTCCTGAACCGATAGTAAATATTCCGCTATTGTTTAAGAAATCAAATTTGACATTACCACTCATTGCAGGATTTTGAAATTTTGTTTTTTCTAAAAGTATCTTCATATCTAAATCACTAAAATTGTTTTTTGCAAATGGATTGCTTCCCAGAGCTGGTTTTTGTGCAATGTCTTCATCGTAAATTCTGTATGTAAGTTCACTCAACTTTTCTAGATATAATTCATCATTATCAAAATCAATATATAATTTTGTCCCTAGAAATGTAGGCATGCCATTAACCTTATTATTTCTTTTTATTGGAATGATATACTCGTTTGAGGTGTCGGATAACAGTGGCGCAACCATTATCATTTTCTCATATCCTGAACCTCCTTTGCCTGCATTTGCTTTTTCTACATATTTATCAGAACATATGCAAAGTACAAGTTTTGATGAACTTAGTCCTTGCTCCATGAATAAAGATAAATCAGAACCTATTCTCAAATCCCATTGGTCTAGAATAACATCAACGCCCATATTCTCTCTTAGATCTGTTGCTAATTTTTTTACCCAATCTTTATGCTCTTGTGAGTCATGTGAGTACGATATAAATACTTTTGGTGAAATTCTCATGATTATTTCCTTTCTATAATCTATCTAAATATAAAATAAATCCGAACCCTTCCCCAATCGGGTAAAAGTTCG
>CAYJDN010000479.1:0-1036 GCA_964368925.1 uncultured Desulfovibrionaceae bacterium
CACGAGATCAAACCTATACTTACTTTATGTATGGTGTAGGAGATGGCAGTGTTAAGGAAGTGCCTGCTTATTGTGTTAATCCAACTACCAAAGGAGTGCCACAGGCAGTTGAAGTTGGTGAGAGTATTGAATATCTTGCTGACAAAGCAGGCAATGACCCCAAAGTAGTGGGTATCATATCCAATGGTTATCCGCATCGAAGCCTGGAAGAATTGCAGTTAGATAACAAATATCAAGCTTATTATGCCACTAAAATGGCTTTATGGAGCTATTTAATTGACGATTGGAGCATTGGCGGCTTAAGCGTTAATCCAAACTTAACCGGGCATGAAAGAGTAATTGGTGAAAAAATACTGCGAGCAACTATCGACATATATAATAGAGGGATTGGCTGGGTAAGTGTACCGCAGCCTAATATCACTGCTCTGCCGGATAAAGAGCAAGCTTATCCAGTTACTATTGATGGCATAAATTATTTGCAGCAGGTGTTTACTCTAAGCAGCGATACATGGGTAACTAATTATGCAATCAATGTTTATTTTGCTGATGTAGACGAAGTCCCTACCGGCACACGCATTGTAAATATGGATAACCAGGATATAACAACTATTATTACCAGTGACAATGGCGGTACTTTTGGTGGGCAGTTTAAGATTTTGTATCCTGCGGATAGCGTTGACGGCGATACTGGAGCAGTGCAATTAAACTTTGATGCCGAAGTTTATAAATATGCCGTCTATTATGCTGTTTGCGCTGAAACCGACACTTATGGTAATTTGCAAAATTATATGTGCGATACTGACCCGACTACGGAGCTTCGGTTGTCCACTTTTAGCAATTTTGCAGATAATGAAACTACCCCTCCTGTTGATCCGGAAATTCCTGCCGAACCGGAGCAGCCTACTACTGAAACGCAGCTTATTATTAACAAGGTGCAGGAAGGAACAAATACCCCTTTAGCCGGGGCAAGATTTGAAGTCAAAACCCCTGAAGGCAGCGTAATGGGTACATTTGCAACAGATAATAATGGCAAAAT
>CAYJDN010000480.1:0-1032 GCA_964368925.1 uncultured Desulfovibrionaceae bacterium
ACTTGTAAATCCACCCTTACTTATGCTTATGTCAGAAAGTACATTTGTTGTTGCGCCAGTATTTGTACTAAGCGTGCCATAGAAGTTGCTTACATAGTCTGCGCCACTTGTGCCAAGGTTTAGTGTACCAGAATTGCCAATTCCGTTATTTGTACTATCAAAGATAGAAAGTACATTGCCCTCATTCTTAGCGCTAAGATTTAGTGTAGAACCTGCCTTGACTTCAGAATATGAATTTGTTGCTGTGATGCTTGGATTGCTTACAACACCCGCAGCATTTACGATTTTATTTCCATCTAAAACACCAGCCATAATATTTTGATTTTCATTTTGGAAAGCAGTGTCTTTTGCATAAACAGAAGTGAGCGAATAAAGCCCATCAAGGCTAACATTAAGTTTTATTTCACCATTACCACTAGCAATGTTTTGCCAGTCTGGATTATTATACAAATTTGCATAAGACGTTCTTTGCATAATTTGATTCCCACCAACTCCAAGGAAAAGCAAACCATTATTTATAATTGCGCCATCAATGTTACCATTAGGAGTAAAAGCACCAGTGCTATAGTCTAAAGTGCCAAAATTTGTGGCAAAAAGTGCAAGAGTAGCATTTTCAGCAATATTTATTGTGCTTTTTTGATCAAGAGTGATACTTCCTACACTCGTGTTAAAAGTCAAGTAACCAGCTTGCACATTAAGTGTAGAATTATCAAAAAGCTCAAGATGCGACATACTAACAGTATTGTCTGCTGCATTGATGTTTAGCTCTCCATGAACATAGTTTTCGTTTTCAAATGTTACATTTGAAAACACATTTGTTTTTGCGCCTGCATTTGTCGTTAAAGCGCCACCAAAATTACTTCTATATTCTGCGCCGCCAACACCAAGATTGAGCGTGCCATTATTTGTGATTGCGCCTACTGTTAAAGGTGTGTTTGCGGCTACACCTGTAATGGTTAAAGTAGAGTCAGCATTAATGGTTGAATCAGTAATAGAACCAGAAGCGACTATATGGCTAGCAGTAACAGTTTT
>CAYJDN010000481.1:0-1026 GCA_964368925.1 uncultured Desulfovibrionaceae bacterium
GGCGATTGCAATAATTGCCATGATAATTGCCCTTGATGATAAAATACCTGCCACATCTATTGCATTTCTTAATCCGAAAGTTATTTTCGCATAAAGTAGCAAATTCAATATACAAAAATTGTTCCAAATTGCTGCAACGATAGTTAAAATTAATATCCTTAGTATATGAACCGAGAACAGCCATTAGCCCCGGCATAAGATTAAATTCCTGCTCAAATTCATTGCGCATCGCTAATATTTCTTCTTCGGGGATAGTGTTGATCAAGGTCGATATATCTTCGCAATTATGCCAAAGCTCGTTTTGATCAGACTTGATTTCTGCTTTGTTTAGGGCGATTTCTGTAAATTTATCAACCAAAATATCAACATCAACCTGCGGAGCTGAAAATTCTTTTTGCATAGTATGGTCAAATGGTCGTTTATATACACTAAGATACACGTTCAGCCTGGCAAGCGGTGTCATTTTGCTTAAATAAGTGGGGTGAAATTCTTCATCAAAGCAAAATTTTATTATTTCTCGATATTCTCTTTGCAAATCATCAAGATAAGTGAAGTAGCGGCTAAAAGCCTTGCTAAAATCTTCATTAATTTTAGGCAGAAAACGAAAAATAGCAGTGTTTATGCCAAAAGCATCTTGCAGAAAATTATATAATTTTTCATTATCACCGATTGCAAAAGTCGGTGATTTTATTTTATTTGCAATTTCTGCCAAATCTAATTCACAAAAAGCCAGTAGATGTTCACCAAAAACAAATTCATTGTCATTGGCTAAGAATTTATCTGCCATGAAAAAGGTTTTTTTAACCAGTAAGGTGTTTTTGGTGACGAAAACTTCTTGATTAGTATAATCGGGAGAAAAATATTTATCACTTGCTCGAATGGCTTGATAATTAAGCAGCTCATTAAAATCGCCCACAGAAATTTTTATTTCCATGCAATCTCCTTTTGAAAATCTTGTTTGTTGCATATTTAGAAAATATATATAACTCTAAAAAGATTATATAAAATCATTGACAATTTGTCAAG
>CAYJDN010000482.1:0-1019 GCA_964368925.1 uncultured Desulfovibrionaceae bacterium
CCTCGGAGCCTTTGTTCGGGCGATTTTTAATCTCGACATCAATAATTCTACCGTTACCTCCAAGCCCGATACACCCCGTGCCGATACCGCCGAGGGGGAATGAGATCAAATTCTTGTTTTGTGCTATGTATTTCATATCATACCTTCTCTTTAAATATTTAATGTACACCGAGACTGTACAAATTTCTTCGCGTTTTAGGATAATCTTGTTTTATTATAGCTTCAAGTAGAGCATCTTTTAATTTTTGCTTTGTCTTTTCATACTCTGCAACGCCGGCAAGATTTATCTGTTCATCAGGGTCATTTATCAAGTCAAAAACCTGTTCTCCGCTATAGTCAGGGTAATATGTATAACGATATTGGTCGGTTCTTATCGTTCTCGCCCAGTCGGTATAATCGGCCGACCAAATAGGGTTATAGCTTTCGACATATGCATGTGGTCGCACGGTTTCTTTGCTCCCATTACAAAGCGGTATAATTGACTTACCGTAAAATCCATTTAATAGTTTGTTATCGCTTTCGGAAAACGCTCCCATCATAGGCATAGGCGGAAATTCACTTTTAGACATCTCTAAAATCGTTGGACAAATGTCTTCATGTTGAATAAATTCAGAACAGACATTGCCGCCTTTTGTGTTAGGTAACTTTATGATTATCGGTACTCTGATACAAGCATCGTAGTGACGTTCTTCTTTCCCATAAAAACCGTGGTCGCCTAAAAGTTCACCATGATCCGATAAAAATATAATGTTGCAATTATCATATCTGCCGTTTTCTTTCATCGCCTTTACTATTTCGCCTAATTTTTCATCAAGGTGTACAAGGTCGGCAAAATAAACTTTTCGCAAAAACATCTCGTTATCTTCAACCATAGGCTTTTTTGTCTTAAAATATTGTGGCGAATGTTCATCTTGTAACCACTCGGCTGCGACCGGCAAGGGAATTTTCGTATCGTCCACCATATCTAAATATTCTTCGGGACAATTAAAAGGGCTGTGCGGTTGCACATAACTCACCTG
>CAYJDN010000483.1:0-1014 GCA_964368925.1 uncultured Desulfovibrionaceae bacterium
TTTCGGCAGCTTGTAAGTTCTCGGCCGAAGTATCGAGGTTAGCGATCTTATGATTTAAGCGGTTCTGCAAAGCACCTAAGGCAGCTCTTTGGGTGGAAACAATATTAAGAGCATCATTTACTTGGGTAATAGCGATAGAAGCATCAGCTTTATTGCCGATATTGGAGCTGGCTACACCTAAAGTGTAAGCATCCATTTTATCAACATTAATGCTCATGTTATCACCTTGGTTAGCACCGGTTTGAATGGTTAATTCACGGCCAGTATTTTTCGCAACGGTAATAGAACCTGCGTCAAAAGCTGGGCCACCTTTGCCACCAACTGCAACATGACTTTCGGAAGCATTAATTGCCAAAGCGCTATTTAACTTAACGCTTATGCCTGCATTAGCAAAGTTTAGAACAGTTTGGCCTGTTTCCAAACGAATGCTTTCATATTTATCTTCCCCATCTAAGATAGCATAGTGGGCATATTCGGCATCAGTTTCAGCAGCACCACCCTCAACTTTGATTTCACCGATTAAGCTTGTGAAGGAATCCATAGAAGCAGCACCACTACCAGCATTGGTAATAGTCATAACGCCTAATGCGCCAAAGGTAATGGCAACACCAGTAGCATCCTTGCCGGCAACTGCGGCAAGCTCAACACTAATTTTCTCACCGGTACGCTCATTTGTCGCAGTAGCTTGGGTACCGGAAAGGTTGAATTTCCAAACACCATTGATAGTATCCGATTTAACGCCACCATTAGTTGTACCAAATGCGGAAAATTGAACAGAAACACTGCTATTCACTGCATTGCTAACAATTTGGAAATCTTGGGTCAGTGTACCAGAGGAAGCTTGGCCGGCATATGCAGCTTGTACTTCCAAGCTTGTAGTTGTAACAGAATAAGAACCCGAAACATTACTGCCTTGCGACCAGGCTAAGCCAAAGTCATTACCTGCAGTAGCTGAAGCCGTAGTAATAGTCTTAGCAAAAGTACCATCAATCAAGCCTTGGTCATTGAATTTAG
>CAYJDN010000484.1:0-1014 GCA_964368925.1 uncultured Desulfovibrionaceae bacterium
TTTTTATTTTTAAAAGTAAAAACTATAAAATTTTATGCTTTTTTATTTTTTGAAAATGACTTGATGTAAACAGATTACTGCTCCCATTTATATACATAAAAAATTCGGCTGATTCAAAGTGTGACTTTAGATTAGCCGAAGTTTTTGCTTTAGAAAAGGGAGAACTAATATTAGGAAAGGTCAATAATCTTTCTATCTTATAATAAAAATGCAGAAATAAACAGGCGATTTATTGATAACTCGCAAATTCAAGTAAATTGCCATCGGGGTCACGCAAATAGCAAGATTTCATTTCCCCACGAACTCCATTTCTTGATACAACTCCAAGCTCAACAATAAATCCTTTGCTTTGAAGTTCTTGCATGTAGGCATCAATATCTCCTGAAATTTCAAAGCAAATATCTGCACTACCACTTTGGACGTTTTGTGCATGTGGCGAAAGCTCTTTACCTAAAATATGCACATTGATTTTGAAATCTCCAGCGAATAATTCATATCTGTTATTTTGTGCTTTTACTTCAAATCCAAGTTTTGTGTAAAAGTCTAAGCAAGCGTTGATATTGCGTGTTGTTATGACAATGTGATCGATTTTCTTTATCAAGGCAAACTCCTATATTATAAGCGTATTCAGAATAATATACTAGGATTATAAATTTTCGAGCTTATAACTCGCAAATTTGAGTTTGCTCTATAGTAAAGTGCTTTGCTAGTATTAATCGATGCTATATGCAATATTAGATTCTAATAATTCTCTAAATGAATTTTCATCCATAGGTTTTGCGAAATAGTAACCTTGTGCATAGTCACTTTTGAGCTCTCTTAGCCATAAGGCTTGCTCTTTTGTTTCAACACCTTCGGCAACGATCATCATATCGAGTTCTTTCGCCATTCTGATAACATTGCTTACAACTACTTTGTTTTTGTCTTCCTTGCCTTTTACATCGAAGAAAGCTTTGTCTAGTTTTAGAACGTGAGCATCAATGGTGCTTAATCTATTCAGCGAGGAAACACCTG
>CAYJDN010000485.1:0-1002 GCA_964368925.1 uncultured Desulfovibrionaceae bacterium
CAGAAACGAGAGAGATATGACATTATTAAGGCTCGTGAGTGATGAAAAACCACACAAAACGGCTGTTAATGTTGCCGCCACATTAGAAGATTTATATCTTTACTATTTTTCGGATGTTGAGGGGGGAGAAAAATGAGAAATATTAATACCTTAGTAGCGTTTGAGCTGGGGAAAATTGTAAGAACTCCGGCGTTTTATATTGGTGTTTTCGGGATAATTCTTGTAAGTATCTTTTTTGTGTATATGTCGTTTGCACAATATCACTCGTATGATGAAAACGGAAACGACCTTGATGGCACAGCGGCAATAGAGAGGTCACAAGAAATAGCGGCAAGTTTGACAGGCAAAATAACGCCTGACACAATAGACGGTGCTATAGAATATTATTACGGGCTGATGAGCGATGCGAAAAATGTTACCTCCGACGGAACTCTCACAAACGAGGCTTTTGCCGATTGGTACCGCTATAGCGATATCAACAACATGATAGGAAAGGCGTATGCGCCGCCCGAGTCGGACTATAACTACTATGCAATAAATGGCATATCGAGCGGTGCCGGTGCTATGTTTTATAGCAACAGAGAGGCGAAGATAATAGAAATCGCATCGCAAGACACAAGTTTTGACGATGAACATTTATCTGTTTTCAGTTCGCTCAACAGTGAGTTAGGGCCGTTTTATTACGATTATTATAACGGTTGGATGCAGCTGTTTGATAACTATTACTTCGTTTTGGTGCTGATTACCTTTATAATGCTCGTCTGCATATCGCCTGTTTTTTCAAATGAAAATCAAACAAAAATGAACTCGATTATTTTTTCAACACGGCACGGCAAAAAACTGCTTTTTACCTCAAAAATCATCGCGAGTTTGCTGTTTGCTACGGTTTTGTTTGTCGCCGGTATGTTGCTGATGACCTTGCTTTACCTGTTTGTGTTTGGCTCAAGTGGATGGGATGCAAGTATTCAGGTCATGATCGCCTACTTTATGTCGCCATATGAT